>JAYUXE010000464.1:0-10726 GCA_043753165.1 Archangiaceae bacterium
ACGCGAAGGGTGGCCCGAGCAACTGCAGCGCGATTGGCTTCGACCCCGCGCTGATGGGCCTGGGCCTCGCCGCCCTCGCCATGCTGCGCCGCCGCAAGAGCTAGTCAAAGCCGTGTGAAGAAGGGCGCCCCCTGTCGGCTTACGCTGACGGGGGGTTGCCGCGTTCAGGGCCGTACCGCAGCATCCACGGAAGTGAAGTCAAAGGTTCGGAGGTTTTCATGAAGCGCCTCAGTGCACTCACCGCGATGGCCATTGGAATTGCCGGCTGCACCGACGCCTTCGTCGAACCGCAGGCGAAGCCTGTCGACAACATCGACAACCGACTGACGCTGTCGGGCCGTGTCTGTACGGATCCTCCCCGCGCCGATGGCTTCCCCGTGAAGGTCGTGCTCGTCGTCGACCAGTCGGGCTCGATGTGCGTCTCTGATCCACCCGGCTCGCAGGAAGTCGGCGGCTTCTGCCAACAAATCGCCTCGCGCGTCGTCCCGCCCGGCGTCACCGAGCCGGCCCGCGTCCGCGCGCTGAAGAAGCTGCTCGCGCAATTCGCCACCCAGCCGAACGTCAGCGTCTCGCTGGTTCCGTTCGAGACCAACGTGAAGAACCCGTACCCCGCGTCAACCGGCTCGATGACCTCGCGCTTCACCCCTGCCGGAAACGCCGGCCTGCTCAGCAGCATTGCCAACCTTCAATCGCAGCTGGGCAAGGGCACCGACTACCAGGGCGCGCTGAGCTACGCGTACACCGTCATCGCCGACGACATCGTCCTCACCAACAAGTCAAACCCCGAGCTGCTGCCGCGCACGCGCTACGTCGTCGTCTTCCTGACCGACGGCACCCCGTACCCGCGCTGCGCCGGCAATGATCAGCTGACTACTTTCGCCTCGCCAGACCAGCCCGAGCTGCTCTGGGCCGACTCGTCGGGCTCCGGCGACTTCTGCAACCAAATCGACCCCGACCCCTGCATGGTCGGAGACAGCTCGTGCATCCCCGGCTTCGTCAAGGGCACCGACCGCAACCAGAACTACCAGCTGTTCAGCTACGTCGACCAGTTGATGCAGTTGCGCGACGCCTACAACATCGGCGACATCCGGCTGCACACCGTGCTGCTCTTCAGTGAAGACGCCGTGCGCAACTGCGGCCCGATTTGCCAGGACATCTACGGCACGTACCCCGGCGTCATGCCGGCGCAGTACCCGGCGGCTGCGAAGAAGATTGCATCGTGGACGTTGCAGCAGCTGGCCCAGCGCGGCAACGGCGTCTACCAGGAGTTCGTCAACGGCAACATTCAGTCGCTCGGCCTCGGCGCGCTCGACTACTCGTCGCTGGCCTCGAAGAACGTGATGAAGCAGCTGCTGGTGAAGTCGCTGACGTCGGCCCCGGGCGACGACGATCGCAAGGTCGACACCGATGGTGACGGCCTCATCGACGACCTCGACCAGGCGTTCAAATACAACACCAACAACTTCATCGCCGACACCGATGGTGACTGCTTCGACGACGAGTTCGAGGTGCGCCACTACGACGAAGGGTTCCGCACCGACGTGAAAGACGGCCGTGGCTGCGACCCGATGTCTCCGTTGACCCCGATGTGCACGTGCGCCGACAACGACGGCGACGGGCTGTCGTACCAGGTCGAGGCGTACCTGAAGACGAAGGACACGCTGATGGACACCGACGGCGACGGCATTCCCGACGGCCTCGAGGTTCGCTATGGCCTCGACCCGCTGAAGCGCACTGCCAACGGCCTCGACACCGACGGCGACGGGCTGCCCGACGCGCAAGAGATTCGCGCCGACACCAACCCCATCAAGCGCGACAACGTCTTCTTCGACAAAGAGGGCTACCAGTACGAGACGAAGGCAGTCGAACAGCCCAACCAGAGCATTTGCTACGACTTCTCGGTCAGCAACCTGAAGCTCGTCACGCCGCCGAAGCGCGCGGGCTTCAAGCAGGGCTACAACCTGTTCAAGGTGTACTTCGCCGAAGCGCCCGAATCGGGCGTTGCCACCGACTACGGCATCTGGCGCGTGGCCTGCGCCTGGGCCCAGTACGACCCGCCCACGGTGCGCATCCCTGCTGCCCCCGACTTGTCCTTCCAGCCGAACAACTTCCGTGCAGCGCGGTTCCTGTCGACCCCCAATCAGTACCTGGCCGACAACAATGGTTGCATCGGAATCCACCCGTAGATGGGAAGCTCGGGGCCCATGAAGCTGAAGGCCTGGCATGCCGCGGTCGTCGTCTTGTTGGCGATCGCCTGTTCCGACGTCTACCTGCTCGACCCGCGCCGCACCGACGAAATCCCGGCCGACCGTGCGCTGGCAATCGAAGGCGCGTTCTGCACGCCGGCGACGAACGAAGTCGTGCGTCCCATCAAGATCATGCTGGCGATGGACGCGTCGCAGTCGATGTCGGTCACCGACCCCGACGGCAGCCGCGCAAAAGCGCTGATTCAGCTGATGGACGCGCTGCCGCAGGATCCGGAAATTTTCATTTCGGTGATGCTCTTCGCCGGCAACACCACTGCATACCTCACGGCGTCGAATCAGTTTCAGCAGCTGATCACCATCACGGCTGCCGACCGTTACCTCATCTCGCAACGGCTCTTGAACTTCTCGGCCCCCGGCAACATGCCGAACCGCGACTCGACGGACTTCGTGAAGCCGTTGTCCGAGATTTACGCGCTGATCAGCCGCGACATCACCCAGTCTCGCGTGATGGCTGCCGGCACCGAGAACGAGACCCGCGCGCGCTACTCGGTCATCTTTCTTTCCGACGGCCAGCCCACCAACAACCAGGACGACGAGCTCTTGTGTGGCGACGCCGTGCGCCGCATTCGCCAGCTCAAAGATCTCGCCGACGACGTGCGCGTCAACACCGTGCATGTGTTCGTGCCCAACCAGCCCATCTCGTCGACGGTGTGCAACATCGACGGCGGCGTGATGCTGCCCGCCAATACCAACCAGAGCTGCGGCATTCCGCTGCTGCCCCCCGGTTCGTGCCCGCTGCTGCAGATCAACCAGAACGCAGAGCGCCTCGAGAAGATGGCGAGCCTCGGCGGAGGCGACTTTCGCGACTTCCGCAACAACGAGCCGGTGAACTTCTTGAACTTCCGGTTCGGCCAGACCCGCCGCACCTTCGTCTTCGACAAGCTCGTCGCGACCAACTTCTCGGCGCTGCCGGGCTCGCCTCTGGACGCGGGCGACACCGACAGCGATGGCCTGAACGACGCCGACGAAGTGACCGCCAACACCAACCCCTGGGTGGCCGACACCGACGGCGACGGCTTCTCTGACGGCGTCGAAGAGCACTTCCGCATTCTGGGTGGCTCGTTCAACCCGGTCGGCCTCATCCAGCTCGACGGCGGCGGCGGCGACCCCGGCTGCCCGCCTGCCCTGCGCGGCGTCGACTCGGATTGTGACGGCCTCACCGACTGCGACGAACAGATCATCGGCACCAACTCGCTGCGCATGGACTCGGACGACGACGGCATTTCCGACGCGGTCGAGTGGCAGATGCAGTCGTCGCCCTCGGGCAAAGATTTGTCGCAGGACATCGACAACGACGGCTTGAAGACGGGCGACGAAGTCGTGATGCACATGAACCCGAAGGTGGTCGATGACGCGAAGCTCACGGCGCAGGCGTACCGGTACCTGGTGCAGCGCAGCGGCGAAGCCGACGACGGCGGGCGCCTGTGCTTCGACTTCCGCATCGACAACGTCTCGCTGGCGCCGACGTGGGCCGACACCCGCGACGCCGGCAACCCCGATGGTGGCGCGCCGCTGTACCGCCGTGGCGCGGGCTTCAACGACTTGTTCATCACCACTTCGATGACGCCGGGTGATGACCCCGTGGGTCGCACGCTGATCAGGTCCTACCGTCACACCTCGTCGCGTTTTCCCGTCGGCGGAATCAAGCTGCCCAGCGACGGCGTCATTCGCATCAAGGAATCTGAATTCAAGGCCGGTTGTGGAACGAAGCCGACTCCGTTGCCGGCCGGGCCGTAATCGAAAAAAGGAAACCCGATGAACTTTCGTTGGCTCTCAGTCGGTGCGGCGTTGGTGTTGTGCGCGTGCCCCACGCCTCCTCCGTGCAACCCAGAAGAAGAAGTCTGTGACAGCGACGCGGGCCCGCCGCCCGACGTCTGCAACAACAAGGACGAGGCGTTGAGCCTCGCCGAGTGCGAAATCACCGTCTCGACGTCGCCCGACGCGGGCGTGACGAAGCTCGGCTACCTCAGCATCCCGAAAGACCAGGACTGGTATCGCGCGAAGATGCCGACGCTCACCGCCCGGTCGCTGGTGCACATCACCGCCGGCTACGGAGCGCCCGCCACCCCCGTGAACCTCGCCGTCTCGGTGCTGAAGGCCGACGGGACGACTGGCCTCGCGCGAAAAATCGACAAGCACGGCGCCGCCGCTCCGAAGCCGGTCGACATCGTGTTTCCGTTCAACGAGTCGAACACCAACCTGCTCGTCATCCTCTCGGACGAAGCGGCTTCGAACAAAGACATCTTCGACGTTCGCAACCCGTACAGCGTCTCGGTCGATGTGTTCGACAACCCCGACTTGAACGAGCCGAACGACACGACGCCCACCGTGATTCCCTTGACGCCCGCCGGGGCCGCGCTCGTCGGCCAGGCCAAGGGCGCGCTGGCCACCGACAACGACGTCGACAAGTACAAGTTCAGCGCTCCTGCGGGCCGCAAGGTCATCTACCTGCACATCACCGCGCCGAAGCTCAACCCGGCAGCGCTGTCGCGTGTTTCGTACACGCTGTACGACCCCAAAGGCGTTTCGATCGCAGAAGGCAGTGCGCTGAACGAGTTCGTGCCCGTGGACCTCGCGACCGCACGACTCGCAGGCCGGTTGGACCCGATGTACACGGGCGGCGACTTCACGCTCGACGTGCGCGGCTACAAACCGCCCAACGACACCACCGTCACGCAGGGCGACTTGCGGTTGCTCTACACGGTCGACGTCCAGCTGCTCGACGACCTCGACGTGAACGAGCCGAACGACTCGGTCGCTGCGCCCAAGGTCGTCGCGATGGGCTACGGCGCGTCGCAGACGTTCACCGGCCGGCTCGGCTACGTGCCTGACCCCGACGTCTTCGCGTTCGACCTCGCCGCGAACGCGGGCGCGGGCGTTCTTCACTACAAGCTCGAGGTGAACCCGTCGACGGGCCGGTTCCCGCCGCTGGCTCCGGCGTCGGATCGCCAGCTGCGCGTCATCACCCAGGTCACCAACGGCGTGACGGTGGGTGACAAGCGCGTGCAGTGCAAGACGAACTCGACCATCTGCCCGAAGGGTTACGAAGGCAGCGCGCAGAACCAGAGCCTCGTCGAGGCGCTGTGCGACGCGCAGGATCCGCCGTGGTGCCTCTGGGCCGAGCGCAACGAAGACGTGAAGTACACGAACCTCAAGAACCTCGAAGGCATGATTCCCGTGCCCGGCCACGCCGCGACGACGCGCTACTTCCTCTTCGTGCAGGACGAAGGAAACAACTACGCCGACGATCGCGATTACACGCTGCGCGTCAGCTACGACGCCGACCCCGACGACACGGCCCGCGCGGCGCTGCCCTTCGAGACGGCGAATTCTTCGCTCGCCGAGAACGCCAGCTTTCCGAACCCCGCCGGAGCCGGCGTCAGCGGCGTGCTCTCGTTCGGCTACGGTCGGCAGCTGACCCACGACAGCGAACGCGGGCAGGGCGTGCGCGCCTCGAACGACTACGACGCGGTGGCGACGGACTACGACCGGTTCGAGTTCAACCTGCCAGGCGTGGCCGCCCCCACTGAACGGACGTGGGCGCTGCAGTGGGAAATCGGGCACAACGACGCCGGCACGATTCCGTCTGACCTCGCGCTCGAGCTCGGCTTCTGCACCACGGCCACCCAGGCCGACGGCGGCTGTGGAGCCGTCAACCGCCTGCTCGCGTTCTCACCCGATACGATTGCTCCCTGGTACGCCCCCAACACGCAGATGGCGCGCGGGATTCAGTGGACGAAGGTCGTCGGCGCCAAGAGCACGGTCGTCACCGCGCAGCCGCTGGGGTGCTTCTGTATGGAAAGCCGGTTCATGATGTCGGGCCACTTCTTCGTGAAGGTCGGCGCCGCAGACCGTGAACGCAACGAGCCCATCTTCTACTCGCTGCGCCAGAGCCTCGCGCCGTACCCGCCGCCCGCATTCATGGTCGACGGCGGCTCGATGACCTGCCCCGCGTCGCCCGCCGATGGTGGTTCGTGCCGGTTCGCCGGGAACAACTGACGAACCCTCGGGGGGGGCGCTTTCAATCTCCCCGAGCCGAGAATGGGTCGAAATCGCGGACCCGCCGTCGACTGCCAGCCCGGCCTGAGGTGACCTACGGTTCCGCGGCGGTCTGCAGCCGCTTCGGAATCACGTCGACCTTCATCAGGTACTCGGCCCGTGCGTCTGACGAGTATTCGATGAGGTGATCGCCGACGCCCGAGAGCTCGGCCTCGCGCTTCACGAAGCCGACCTGGTCGTTCTCGCCGATGAAGCTGCGGCCTGAGATGGTGAGGCGCTTGCGCGAGCGGCAGCGGTCTTCGAAGAAGTTGATCGCCGTTTCTTCGCCCGCCGCGCCGACGTTCTCGAGCAGGAAAGTGACGCGCACCGTCGACGGCTCGAACACCTGGATGCCGATGAGGCGCGAGCCGGGAAAGCGGCCCGAGATGTAGCTGCTGTCGCCCAGCAGGCAGCCCGAGATTTTGTCGCAAATGGGCCACTGCGCGGTGCAGCTGTCTCGAACCCGCGTGCCCAGAAACTGTTCTTTGTTGCCGCCGCAGCCAATCAGCAGTGAGGCAAACGCGACGGTTCCAGCGAGTTGGGCTAAAAAGTGGGGCATGACCTTTCGCGCTCGCATTCTGTCACTCGGCATCATCGTCGCTTCGGTCGGCTGTGGGAAGGAGTCCGTCACCTTCACGAAACCGCAGCTCAAGGTCGACCGCGACTCACTCGGCTTCGGGCAGGAGTTCGGCTCGGGCGCCTACATCGGCACGCAGAAGACAGACTCGATTCAGCTCGAGAACATCGGCACCGAAGAGCTGAAAATCGAGAGCGCGCTGTACACCGGGGACTCCGCGTTCGTCATCGAAGGCCCGCTGAAGACTTCGCTGAAGGCCAAAGAGACGACGTTCATCCGCGTCATCTTCACGCCCACCGCTGAAAAGCTGTACGACAAGAGCAGCATCACCATCAAATCGAACGCCGAGGACAATGCGACCTCGAAGAGCACGCCGAACAAGGTGATTGCCATCTCGGGCCGCGGCATCACGCCCCCGCCACCCGAAGACGGCGGCACGAAAGACGGCGGCACGAAGGACGGCGGGTAGACCGTCAGCGTCCGCCCAGCGTCGGCGCCTCGCCTTCCATCCACAGGTACAGGCTCTGCGACCCGCGCGGGTTTTTCTCCCACGGGTCCGCCGTCGTGTAGTCCCAGCCATACGGGTCGACCGGCGTCGGCTTCCCCGTCTTCGTGCCCGTGAGCTTGTGCACCATGAAGAACAGCAGGGGCTCGCTGACGCAGCCGCTGTTGCCCGACAGGCCGACGCGCTGCCCTGCTTTCACCTTGTCGCCCGCTTTCACCACTGCCGTCGAAAGGCCGCTGTAGGTCGTCGTGTAGCCGACGTCGCCCAGCTTCTCGTGCTTCACCTCGACGAAGAGCTCGCGGTCGATCATGCGAGACAGAATCGGGCAGTAGTACTCGGGCTTGTAGCCGGCGTTGGTGACCACGCCCGCCTGCGCCGCGAGCACCGGCGTCCCCACCGGCATGCCCCAGCTGTAGCCGTCCATGCCTTCGAGCAGGCCGAACATCTCGAGCCCGCAGTACGCGAGCTCTTTCGAGGCCGAGTCGTATGGCGCCAGCTCGCCCGGCGTTTCGTGGTCGAACAGGTAGAAGACGGGGTACTGGTTGTCGAAGGGTCGCTGAAGAATCGGCAGCTGCTTGTTCTTCGTGCCGGGTTGCGACGAGCAGCGGCGGGCGCCCAGCCTTCCGTCGCGCGGAGGCAACGGCTGTGGATTCGGCCGGGTGTCCTTGCAGTCGCCCAGCAGCAGCAGCGACAGCAACCCGAAAATCGCGGCGCGCATCGAAATCACATCTTGCCGGTTTTCATCCGCTCGACCAGCCCGTGCGCGACGCGGAAGGCGTTGGCGGCGATGGTGAGCGTGACGGGGACTCCGCCGCTGCTCGGCATGAAGCTGCCGTCGACGACATACAAATTCTTCACTGCGTGGCTGCGGCAGTCTTTGTCGAGCACGCTGGTCGCCGGGTCCTTGCCGAACCGGCAGGTGCCGCCCTGCAGAATCTTCGTCTCGCCTGCGACGCCCAGGCGTTCGAGCTTGTCGGGGTTCAGCGATTGAAGAATCTCTTCGCCGCGTTCGACGATGAACTTCGTCATCTTCAAGTCGAGCGCGTGCCGGGTGATGGTGATGGCTGCCACCGGAAGCCCGTACTTGTCCTTCACGTTGTTGTCGACGCCGACGTAGGTGCCGTCGCTGGGTAGAAATTCGCCGTAGATTTCGAACTGCAGAATGCGGCTGTCGCGGTACTCGCGCAGGCGGTCTTTCAGCTCTTTGCCGAACACTCCGTCTTTGCCCTTCTTCGCGATGTTCACCGCCGCGAAAATCGGGTTCGGGTGGGCCCACATGAAGCCCATCGTGCCACCCTTGCGGAAGCCGAACTTGTCGTCGGGCATCAGGTAGAAATCCTGCACGCTGCGGTTCACGAACGGCGCCGCCTCGTTCAGCCACGGCCACCTCTCTTTGTTCTTCCCGACGCGGAACGTCGCGCGCGATTCGCCGAAGCTCGAGAACACCAGGTTCTTGCCGACGAGCCCGTTGTCGTTCGAAAGGCCGTTGGGGAACCGCGCCGACTTCGAGTTGAGCAGCAGACGCGCGCTCTCGATGGCGGTGCAGCTGACGACGATGATTTTCGCCGGCTGTTCCTGCGTGACGCCGTCTTGATCGAGGTAGACGACGCTCTTCGCTTTGCCCTTCGCATCGACGGTGACCTGCGTCGCCATGCAGTTGGGGCGCAGGTCGACCTTGCCCGTGGCAACCGCTTCGGGAATCAGCGACGCGTTGGTGCTCGCTTTGGCACCGTGCTCGCAGCCGTAGCTGCCGCACAGCGCGCAGTAGCTGCAGGGCGAACGGCCTTTGTGCGCGCGAGAGAGAATGCCGCGGGCCGTCGGCAGCGAGTGCCAGCCGAGCTGTTTAATCGCCTTGTCGAGCTCCTTCGCGATCGGGTGCTCTTCCAGCGGCGGCAGCGGGTAGTTGCCCTTTCGTGGCTCGAGGAAGGGGTGGGGCACTGCGTTGCCCGACACGCCCAGCTCTTCTTCCGCCTTGTCGTAGTACGGGGCCAGCTCTGCGTACGTAATCGGCCAGTCCGCCAGGGTGCTGCCCTTGATCGCGCCGAGCTCGGTCTTCAACCGGAAGTCGACGGGCTTCAGCCGGTAGAAGTAGCCCGACATGTGCACGGTGCCGCCGCCGACGCAGTTCGCCGTCCACCCTTCGTTGGTGCGCGAGAACGGGGCCGAGGTGCCGCCGCGCAGCAGGTGGGGCTCGTCCCACGGCAGCGGCATGAAGAAGTTCCGGCGCGAGTTCAGAATCTCGTCGTGAACGAAGTCTTTGGGTTGGTAGTGCGCGCCCTTCTCGATGACGACGACCTTGAAGCCGGCCCTGCCGAGCTCGAGCGCCATCGGGGCGCCGCCGGCTCCACTTCCCACGATGCACACGTCGACCTCGTCGAGCGCCATCAGCAGCCCTTCCCGCCGCCACACATCGCGGTGTGAATGTGTTTGGTGCCGTCGTAGCCGGGCATCGGCTCGGACGCCTGCGCGCCGACATAGGTGAAGCCGACCAGCGCCCAGCCGACCTTGCCCTGGTTTCCGCCGTAGCTCGGGTCGCCCAGGAAGCCTTCCAGCGACAGCACGATCAACGTCTCGTACCAGCGCTGCTCGCCCGATTTGTCGGAGCTGTCTTTGAACAGCGTGAGCAGCTCGTCCTGCTGCGCAGCCGTGCACGACGCGAAGCCTTGTCCGAACATCCGGTTCGCGCGGCGATCGATGGCGGCGATGCCGGGCAGGAAGTCGGCCTTCATCTTCTGCAGCTGCGGCGTCTGCAGGATGCGATCGAAGTACTCGGGCACCTTCGCGTCGAGCGCGCCCGCGTCTTCGTCTTTCGGCAGCACGCGCTCGCACGCGGCCGACACGATGTCCCACTCGGTGTCGGTGAAAGTCTTGTGCGAGCTCGTGAGCGCCTGGTGCGGTTTCTTCGCCACCACTGGCGGCCCGGCGTCGACCACCTTCTCGTCCTTACAACCACCCACCAGCACTGCCCCGCCCCCGACGAATGCAAGGCGTTGGACGAAGACACGGCGTGTTTGCCCCATGGACGCGGAAGCATGCCTACGAACGGTGCGCGCGTGTAGACTCTTTCTCGCGATGACACTTCGATTTTGTGCGGGTCTGCTGATCCTCAGTTCGGCGTGTAGTCAGGTTCCGGGCATCAACGACGGCGGCTTCAAGGACGCGGGGCCGAAGACAGAATGCAGCGCGACCAAGCCCTGCGCCGAAGGCCAGTTCTGCCTCGCCGGTTTCTGCGAGGACAAGTTCTCGAAGTTCGAGCTCGATGAAAACGGCGGCCCCGAGCTCACGTACCTCGCGATGGCGTCGGACCCCGCGACCGAACGTGTGGGCGTCGCGTACTTC
>JAYUXE010000465.1:0-4825 GCA_043753165.1 Archangiaceae bacterium
CGATGCCAGACACGAACGGCCTCTTCGTCAATGGCGAGCCGGTGAAACGCGCGACGGTGCTGCGGCCCGGTGACGTGATTGAAATGGGCCAGTCGCTGCTTCGCTACGACGGCCCCGAAAAGGCGCTGGACGACGAGAAGACCGAGCCGACCGTGGTCATCAAGGCGGACGAAGAAGAAGTCATCTCGGCCGAAGCACTGGTCGAGCTGCCACCCGACCCGCCCGAAGAGACTGCGGTGGCCGAGCCTCCGGTGATGCAGGTGCGCCGCCCCGTTCAGAAGCCGACCGAGCCGAACCTGTTCGACAAGGTGGTGCTCGCCGCCGGAGCCGCGCTGGTGGTGATTGGGCTGGTGGTGACGATCTCGGCCTACGTCTGAAAAATCAGAACGAGTTGCCGATGGTGAACTCGAACAGCAGCGGCTGGTCGGCCGGGCTGCGACGGTTCAAAGGAATGCCCCACTCGAAACGCAGCGGGCCGATGGGCGAGAACCAGCGGAAGCCGAAGCCCACCGAGTGAAAGAGACCCAGGGGCACGTTGTAGATGGGCTCCTGGAAGAAGTTGTACCCGGCCGCGAAAGCGTTGCCTGCGTCGTAGAAGATGACGCCGCGGATGCCGACCTTCTCGAAGATGGGGAACTCGATCTCGAGGTTGAAGATGAACTGCTTGTTGCCGCCGACGCCGAAGCTCTGCACCGAAGCGTCGGGCCGCCCGGACGAGCCGACCAGAATCGACGGGGTGATGGATCGCAGCAGGTAGCCGCGCACCGAGTTGATGCCACCCAGGTAGTAGAGCTCGCTGATGGGGGTCGGGTTCAGCGGGTCGAGCTGCTGGATGTAGCCAATCTGCGCTTGCGCCTTCGCCACGATGCCCAGCGGCAGCGGGTAGTAGTACCGGCCGTACGCGGTGTAGCGGTTGAAGAGAAAAGAGCCGCCCAGGAAGCTCGGCGCGAACTCCGCCTGCCCGCCGATGAGGAAGCCGGCCGACGGGAAGAGGCGGTTGTTGCGGCGATCCCACGAGGCGGCGACCTTCAGCAGGCTGGTGAAGCCGTTGCGGAACTGGTTCGACAGCGGAATCTCGGCGTCGAAGTCGCGGCCCGGCTGCACGGTGACGTACTCACCCGTGTACCCGAAGCTCACCGAGAGATCGTCGAGGATGTAGTAGCCGAGGCTCAGCGTGCCGCCCGTCGCGTCGCGCACGAAGCCGAAGTAGTCCTGCTGCGTTTTGTAGAACTCGGCCTGCAGGTTGAAGTCGGTGTCGAGGAAGTACGGATCGAAGAACGACAGCTGCACGAAGCTGCGCAGGCCTGACAGCTGCGCGCTGGCCGACACCGTCTGGCCCCAGCCGAGGAAGTTGTTCTGTGCGATCTGCGCCGTGAAGATGAAGCTCTCGACGTTGCTGAAGCCAAGGCCGACCTGGAACGTGCCGGTCGACTTCTCTTTCACTTCGACCTGAATCACGACGTGGGTGCTGTCGCTGCCGGGCTTGTGCGAGACCTCGACGGACTCGAAAAAACCGAGCTGGGTCACCTTGTCCTTGCTGCGGCGCATGCCCGAGCCCGAGAAGAGCTCGCCTTCGTAGACGCGCACCTGCCGGCGGATCACTTTGTCGCGCGTCTTCGTGTTGCCGACGATGTCGATGCGCTCGATGGTGACCTGCTCGCCCTTCTGCACGTCGAAGGTGAGGTCGATGGTCTTCGCCTCGGGGTTGACGGCGGTGACCGGGGTGATGTTCGCGTAGGCGTAGCCCTGATCGTAATAGATGTCCGACAGCGCCTGGATGTCGCGCGCCAGCAGCGACCGGTTGAAGACCTCGCCCGCGCGCGAAATCATGCGGGTGCCCATGTCTTCTTTGGTGGTGAGCAGGTCGCCCGAGTAGTCGAGCTTGCCGATCGTGTACTGGTCGCCTTCCTCGATCTTCATCGAGATGTAGATGAAGCGCTTGTCGGGCGAGAGCGAGACGTTCGGCTTGTCGACCTTCACGTTGATGTAGCCGCGGTCGTAGTAGGCCGACTGCACCACCTGAAGATCGCGCTGAAAGGCTTCTTCCCGGTACACGCCGCTGCTGTCGAAGAAGGAAAGCCACCCGCCTTCTTTGGTGATCATCACTTCTTTCAGCTCGGAGGCCGGCACGCGCACGGCCCCCAGGAAGTTGATCTCTTTGACCTGAACCTTGGCGTGCTCGCGAATGACGTAGACGACGTCGATGTCGCCGGCCGAATCGGGAACCGGCTGCAGCTCGTAGTTGACCTCGGCGAGGAAGTGGCCCTTCTCGGTGTACTTATCGAGGATCTTCTTCTGGTTCCGGCGAATCGCGGCGACGTCGAGGATGCTGTACGCGCGGATGTCGATCGTGTCTTTGAAGTCGTCTTTCGAGAGCTCGTCGTTGCCCGTGATGCGCACCTCGCGCACGGCCGGCTTCTCGGTGACGCGCACCACGTAGGCGATGCCCTTGGGCAGGCGCTGAACGAGCAGCTGAACGTCCGAAAAATAGCTCAGCGCCCACAGGGCCTTGAGGTCGTCGCCCGTGCGCAGGGGGTCGAAGGCGCGGCCTTCTTTGTTGCGCATCGCCCGCTTGATGGCCTCGGGCTCGACCCGCTTGTTTCCTTCGACGCGGACCTCGACGATCGTGTCGGCCGAGATTTCCGGGTCGGGGGCCAGCGGCGCATCGGCCTGCGCAAATGCGTGCGGCGCCGCCAAAAGCAGAGGCAAAACGACCAGCTGGAGGACACGACGGGGGGTCACGGGACGGGGCTGCTTAGGCGAAACGTTTGCTCCATACGAGCGAAAACCAAGGTGATTTCACTCGGCCACGACGACTTTTCCCTGCGTGAGGCGCAACCGCCGCGGCATCGACTTCGCCAGCGGCTCGTTGTGCGTCACCACCACGGCGGTGATTCCGAGGTCCTTGTTTACTTCGCGCAGCAGCTGGTGGATTCCTTCGCCCGTCGTCGGGTCGAGGTTGCCCGTCGGCTCGTCGGCCAGCAGCAACGCAGGCTCGAGCATCAACGCCCGCGCCAGGGCCACGCGCTGCGACTCGCCCCCCGAGAGCTCACCCGGGCGGTGGTCGGTGCGGGACCCCAGGCCGACGCGTTCGAGCAGCTCGCGCGCGCGCTTCATCGCCCGGGCCTTGTCGCTGCGCTGAATCAGCGCCGGCATCGCCACGTTCTCGGCGGCGGTGAACTCGGGCAGCAGGTAGTGCGACTGGAAGACGAAGCCAATCGACTTGTTGCGGAACTCGGCGACTTCGGCGTCGTTCATCTCGAACACCGACCGCCCTTCGAAGTGCATCGTGCCCGAAGCCGGAGCGTCGAGCGTGCCCAGCACGTGCAGAAACGTGCTCTTCCCCGAGCCCGACGCACCAATCAGCGAGACGAGCTCGCCCTTTTCGATGGTGAGCTTCACGCCCTGCAGCACGTCGATGCGCTTCCCGTTGAGGAAGTAGGACTTGTAGACGTCGTTGACCTCGAGAAACGCGCCCATCACTCGGCCTTCAACCCGTCGACGGGCTCGACCTGCGACGCCTTCAGCGCCGGGTAGATGCTGGCCAGGAAGGTGACGAGAATTGCGATCACCACCGACAGCGCCGTCTGGAAGGGCTCGATCTTCACTGGCAGCGCGGGGATGTAATAGACGCTGGGGTCGAGCTTGATGCCCACCTTCTCGATGAAGAGGCACCAGGCGAGGCCCGCGAAGAGGCCGAGCACACCTCCTGCCACGCCAATCTGCAGGCCTTCGGCGAGGAAGATTTTCACGATGCCGCCGTCGGGCACGCCCAGCGCCTTGAGGACGGCGATCTCTTTGCGCTTCTCGAGCACCAGCATGATGACGGTCGCGACGATGAGGCCCGCGGCGACGATGACGATGATGCTCAAGATGATGCCCATCACCAGCTTCTCGAGCCGAAGCGCGGCGAACAGGTTCTTGTTCATGTCGCCCCAGTCGCGCGTCCGGTAGGGGTAGCCCTCGAGCTTGTCGTAGATGGACTTGGTGAGCCGCCGCGCGTCGTCGACGTCGTCGAACTTGAGCTCGATGCCCATCGCGCCTTTCAGCCCGAAGAAGCTCTGGGCCTCTTTGAGGTCGATGTAGACGAACTTCGAGTCGTACTCGAACATGCCCGAATAGAAGATGCCCGCGACGCGGAAGGGCCGGCTCTTCGGCATCGGCCCCTGCGGCCCGAGCTCACCGCCCAGCGGCGAGACGACGTTGATGCGATCGCCCACCACGACCTTCAGCGACGCGGCGAGCTCTTTGCCCAGAATCACACCGGGCAGCACCGGGCTCGGCTCTTCCTTGATGGGCTCGCGGTCGGGCTTCGGCGCGAGGTCGTCTTCGAGGCGCGCCGGGCGATCATCCAACGCGGCGCCACCCATGGGGGCCAGGCGCTTGCGCACGATCTTCTCGGGGCTCGTCAGCCACTCGAGCTTGCCGCCCGGCATCATGTACGACGGCAGATCCGTCACCGTGCCGATGGTCAGCGGGTCGATGCCCTTGATCATCGAGCCCGAGATGTTGCCTTCCGAGCTGATCATCACTTCGTTCAAGATGAACGGGGTCTGGCCGGCGACACCGCGAATGGTGCGGATCTTCTCCATCACCTCGGGGTACTCGGGCATCGCGTCGGCGTACTTCAGGACGACGCCGTGCGAGTTGGTGCCGAGGATCTTCTGCTGAAGGTCGAGCTCGAAGCCGGACATCACGGACAGGACGATGATCAGCGCCATCACGCCGACGCCAACACCGCCCACCGACAGCGCGGTCATCATCGCGGTCGGCGACTGGGCCTTGAGCTTCAGCTGGTTCATCGCCTCGGCCGCTTTGAGCGGAT
>JAYUXE010000466.1:0-1956 GCA_043753165.1 Archangiaceae bacterium
TGGCCCAGGGCCCAGTAGTCGAGGCCCGCCCGTTCGAGGTCACCGATGCCGCACGGGGCATGGTCCGAATGGCCGGCGTGCCCGCCGAGGTTGCAGTGCAGCAGGCCGATGGTCGGCTCGGGGCCACGGCGGTGGAAGTGCGCGGTGAGGTTCTCTTTCGTTTCGGCGGTGGCGAAGCTGACGCCTTGCACGCGGAAGCCAGGCAGCTGCACCTCTTCCCAGGCCGGCCCGAAGACGGTGACGGAAGAAGGAAGCGAAAGGCCGCCCGGGTCGGCGTCCAGGGGGTCGTGGTTGCCGTGGACGAGAAACGACGGAATGCCGGCGACGTGCAGCCGCTGCAGCTGGTCGCGCAGGTGCAGCCGCGCCTTCAGCGAACGATCGCGCTGATCGTACAGATCGCCCGCCAGCAGCACGGCGTCGACCTGCTCGGCCAGCGCGAGATCGACCGCCTTCGTGAACGCATCGAACGTGCAGTCGGCGAACACCGCCGGCAGGGTTCCATCGCCCGCGAGCCCCTTGAATGGAGAACCCAGGTGCAGGTCTGCCGCATGTAGAAACTTGAGCCCCTTCATTGCCGCGCACCCTATCCGACAGGGCTGACATGTGATTTTTGAGCCCCCGGGGGACAGCCGAACATGCCGACCATCATCGTGCGCCATCCCGACGGCACGACGCAGGAACGTGAAGTCAAAGGCCGGCTCACCGTCGGCTGCGACGAAGACAACGATCTCGTCCTTCGTTCGGGCGGGGTCTCGCAACGCCACGCCCAGTTCTTCGCCGACGGTGGTGAGCTCGTGCTCGAGAACGTCGGCTCGGCGGCGGCCACGCTGGTCGACGGCGAGACGCTGACGGCGCCGAAGAAGCTCAAGCCCGGTGTGCGGGTGCTGATCGGCGAGTACGAGGTTTCGCTGAAGCCCGATCACGTCTCGGTGCGGAAGCTGGCGGCGGTGACGCTGAATTCCGATGCGACCCAGATTGGCCCCCCACCCCGCTCGCGGCCCGCCCGCCCAGCCCCGGCACCCTCGAGCGCGAAGCCCCTGTTCGCGATCGGCCTCGGCGTCATCGCGGTCGTCGGCGCGCTGGCATGGCTGCTGGTGCCGCAGAAGGCCGAGGTGGTCGAACTGCCGCTGGAGTCGCCCTGCACGAACCTCGAGCCGCAGCTGCGCATCGCGCGCGAAGAGCCCAGCGAACGATCGTTGGCCGCCGCAAAGGCGGTGCTCGACTGCGACCCGCTGAACCCCGAGATGCTGGCGGCGATGCGGAAGACGGAACAGGAACTGAAAGGAGCAGACGCGTTCGACCGCGCCACGAAGCTGGTCGAGCTCGGCCGCGACGAACAGGCGTTCGAGGCGTTTCGCGAGATCCCGAAAGACACGCAGGCGTTCGTCTCAGGCAGGCCCGCCGCGCTGTCGACGGCCGAACGAATTCAGAAGGCGACCCGCCGCGGCTGCCTGCTCTACGCAAAAGAAAAGAAGTGGATTCAGGCGCAGCCCGTGTGTGAGCGGGCGTCCGAGGTGATCTGCCAGGGGCTCACCGGCGACGCGCTGTACAAGCCGAAAGACGAGGTGCTGCTGGCGGCGATCAAGGCGCGAGAAACCAACGACCCGTCGGGCCCGAGGTGGAAGTGCCCCGCGATTCCAATCATCCACGTCGCGGTCGCGGGCCCGCCGCCGGGCAAGGGCTTGCACGCCGAGCTGGTCGAACGGCTGCAGGATCCGTCGCTGGTCGCGGCGGTCGAGGTCTATGCCGATGGGAAGATCAACGAAGCGATCGTGATGCTGCAGGTGGTGAAGGAAAAGTCGTCGAAGGCCGCGCTGCACGCGCAGGCCGAAGCGATTCGCAAGGACCTGGCGAACGTCGATTCGCTGAAGAAGATCGGCGACGGGCTGCTGAAGAAGGGCGAGCTCGAGAAGGCGGCGAAGACGTACCGCGAAGCGTTGGACTTCGACGCGCGCG
>JAYUXE010000467.1:0-4825 GCA_043753165.1 Archangiaceae bacterium
GGGCAGCTGACCTCGGTCATCGTGTTGCCGTCGTCACACGCCTCGATGCCCGGGGCGACGGTGTCCACGAATCCATCGCCGCAGGTGTTCGTCTTGCAGCTGGGCAGACAATTGTCGTTCGTCGCCTGGTTGCCGTCGTCGCACTGCTCGCCGGCCGCGGTGTTGGTCAAGCCGTCGCCGCACGAGACGGCCGTGCAGTCGCTGTCGCACGTGGCGCTGTTGCCGGCGGTGTCGCACGCCTCGCCTGCCGCCGTGTTCCGCAAGCCATCGCCGCAAGACGGAGCCGAGCAGTCGCTGTCGCAGGTCGCGGTGTTGCCCGCGGTGTCGCACGCCTCGCCGCGGGCCGCGTTCTTGTGGCCGTCGCCGCAGAAGGCCGCGGTGCAGTCGTTGTCGCAGCTGGCACTGTCGACGGCTCCGAGGTTGTCGCACTGCTCGAGCGCGGTGACGTTGACGATGCCGTCGCCACACATGCGCGCCGTGCAGTTCGCGTTGCAGGTCAGCGATTCGCCCGACGTGTCGCAGGCCTCGATGTTCGGCGCCTGGCCGTCGACGAAGCCGTCGCCGCACCGCGCGTTCTTGCAGGCGTTGGTGCAGTTATCGAGGTTGCTGCTGTTGCCGTCCTCGCACTCTTCGCCCTTCGAGAAGTCGACGGTGCCGTTGGGGCAGCCTTCACCCGACTTGCAGTCGGCCGAGCAGTTGTCGCCGCCCACCGTGTTGCCGTCGTCGCAGACTTCGTTGACGTCGATGATGTTGTTGCCGCACACCTCGAGTGACTTGCAGTTGCCCGAACAACCGTCGCCGTTGTTCTGGTTGCCGTCGTCGCACACCTCGCCCTTCGCGGTGTCTTTGACGTTGTTGCCGCAGACCTCGAATTTGCACGTCGCGCCGCAGCCGTCGCCGGGGGTGGAATTGCCGTCGTCGCAGTCTTCGCCCTTGGCGACGTCTTTGTAGCCGTTGGGGCACGTCTCCACCGACTTGCAGTCGAAGCTGCAGCCGTCGCCCGAGACCACGTTGCCGTCGTCGCAGATTTCGCCGACGCCACCGTCGAGGGCCAGCGGATCCTTCGCACCGTTGCCGCACTGCTCTTTCCTGCAAAGCGGGCTGCAGCCATCGCCCGCGGCGTTGTTGCCGTCGTCACATTGTTCGCCGCGGTCGGTGTCGACGTACGTGTTGCCGCAGACCTCGGTCGACAGACAATCGCGGCTGCAGCCATCGCCGCCGACCTTGTTGCCGTCGTCACATTTCTCGCCGACCTTGTCGTCGATCTTCTTGTTGCCGCAGACCTCGCTGGATCTGCAGTCGGCGGCGCAGCCGTCACCGTCCAGCGTGTTGCCGTCGTCGCACACCTCGCCGACGGTGGAATCGGGCACCTTGTTTCCGCACTTCTCGTTCGACTTGCAGGTGCTGCTGCAGCCATCGCCGTCGACCCGGTTTCCGTCGTCGCAGACTTCGCCGGCCTTCGTGTCGATGACCGAGTTGCCGCAGACCTCGGAAGACCTGCAGTCGTCGCTGCAGCCGTCGCCGTTCGCCTTGTTGCCGTCGTCGCAGACCTCACCCTTGCCCGGGTCGGTGAGGTTGTTGCCGCAGACCTCGGTGGACTTGCAGTCGTTGCGGCAGCTGTCGCCGCTGAGGATGTTGCCGTCATCGCAGACTTCACCCGTGTCGACGGCGCCGTTGCCGCAGAGATCGCGGATGCAGCTGGTGCCGTCGTTCGAGCAGGTCGAGCCCGCGGGGCAGACGATGCCGCTCGAGCAGGTGGTGCTCGCCGGCGAGAAGCACGAGCCCAGCAACAGGGCCGCGGCGCAGAGCAGTGAGAAGCGAAGCATGGGTCGATTGCTCCTAGAACGCGACGAAGAGGGCGGCGCCGGGGGCCGGCCCGAGAAGGGGGACGAGTGAGACGGTCGTCGGCGTCACGCCGACGGTGGTCGAGTGGTAGGGCGTCAGGCGGTTCAGGTAGACGAGAATCGCGCCGGTGATGAGTGCAGCCCCGCCGACGCCGTACATTGCCATTCCAATTCCCTGCATCGTGTCACCGCCGGACTTCTTGCCGGCGAGCGCGACGTCGGGGTTGCAGCCGCCGGTGCTGACGTTGACGCAGGCGGTGACGCCGCGGTCGTAGGCGCTGAAGGAATCGCGGGCCGAGAGGTGAAGGGCGGCGCCACCGCCAGCGACGACGGCTCCGCCGGCGACGACGAGCCACGGCATGTACTGCGGCCAGCGGCGGCGGTACTCGGTGAGCTCTTCGGCCGTCTGCAGCTTCAGCTCGAACAGCTTCGACGTGGCGCCGGGAAGGGTGTCGCTCTGCTCGGCGGTGATGAAGCCTTCCTTCGAAGCGACGACGGTGTGCGCGCCCGCACGAACGAGGGCCGAGTACGAGCCGGGGCCCGTCATCACCTGCACCCCGTCGAGCTTCACGGCCGCGCCATCGGTGTCGCAGCGGATCTCGACCTTCGCCAGTTGCTTCTCGACCAGCGCGCGATACCGCAGCGCCTGTTCGTACTTGTCCGAATCGAGTGGAGCGGCCCCGTACTTCAGCGCCGCCAGCAGGTGCTCGTGCGTTTCCAGCGGCTGGTCGAGGTTCACCAGCGCCAGCGCCAGGTTGTAGTGAATCGCCGGGTGGTCCCATGACTGCAGCGCCTCGCGGTAAATCTGCGCGGCCTTCACGAACAGCGACTCTTTGAGCGCTGCGTTTCCGTCGCGGAACAGCGCGAACGCCTTTTCCTGCTTCGGCTGGGGCACGCCCTTCGCCCACGGCCGTTCGCCCGCGTCGTCGGGCTTTTCCTTCTGCGCGAGCGCGGGCATCGCCAGACACGCGACCAGCACTGCCGTTGCGAATTTCATCCGGTTTCCCTCGATCATTTCAGTGTGTCGATCACCGGGCTGCCCAGCTGTTCTTCCAGCCGGGACGCGCGGTCTTTCTCTCTGGCGAGCAGGCCCTGCACTTCCTGCCTCGCGGAATCGGCGCGGCGCTTCGCGTCTTCCGAACGCTTGCGTGCCTCCAGCGCTTCACTCGCATTTTTCACCGCACGGCCTTCGGCGGTCTTCGCGGCCGCCGTCGCCTTTTCGGAAGCGCCCAGCGCGTCGAGCAGCTCTTGCTGCTTCGCCCTCAGCTCGGACGCGGCCTTCTGCGCTTCGGCCGCCATCGCCGTCGCCTCGGCCTGCGCGACCGCACGTTCCTTTTCTTTCCTCTGCGCGGCTTCGAGCGCTTCCATCGCCTTGTTCTCGGCAGCGGTGGCGACGATTGCCTTTTCCTGGGCCTCGCTGCGTGCGGACTGGATGATGACCAGCGCGACGGCGGACGCGGCGACCATCAGGCTCAGGACGACGACGGCGCCGATGGTGATGACGCGCTGCTGCCGCGCTTCTCGAATGCCGAAGGCGATCACCGCTTCAAGGTACGCCTTCTGGTTCTCGGCCAGCTCGCCCTTGTGACGCCGCTGAAAGCGCGAGGCTTCGTCAGCGAGCTCGCCCCGCCAGAGCAGGTTGGGGTCGCTGTCGTGGCTCGCCCACGCGCGCGCGGCGTTTCGCAGCTGCTCGATGAACGCGGAGTCTTCGCTGGTCTCTTCGAGCCAGCGCTTGAGGGTCGGCCAGCTGTGCAGCAGCGACTCGTGCACGATTTCGACCGTCGCCACGCCGCTGCCCGTCTGAACCACCAGCAGCCGCGCCTGCACGAGCTCGTCGACCAGCGCGTGAAGCTCGACCTTGTTGTTCGAGAGCTCGTCGAGCTCGTCCATTCCCACAATCGCGCGCGTGCGATCGGGGGTGACCAGGCGAAGGAGAATCGAGCGGACGACCTGCAGCTTCGGCGGCGGCAGCTTGGCGAGCACGGCTTCGGCGTGGCTGGCCAGCGCTCCGGCGACGCCCCCGATGGCTTCGTACGCGAACTTCGTCAGCAGCTTCCGCGCGGGGTCGCGGTTTTCCCACAGCTTCTGCGCCGAGAACTGCAGCAGGGGCAGGGCGCCCTGCGTCGTGGCGAGGTGGCCCAGCATGTCTTCGATGATTGCGGGCGACTCGAACTTGTAGCCGGCGAGGTCGGCGGGCTGGACGATGGCTTCTCTCAGGCCTTCGAGCCCGGGTGAGCCCAGGAAGACGAGGCCCTGGTTGAGCTCGGCCATGAACTGCGGATCTTCCGGAACGCGATCGAGGAAGTCCGAACGGATGCTGATGACCAGACGAATCGGAGCGGTCGCATCGTCCGCCACGCCCGCCAGGCACGCGGTGAAAGCCAGCCGTTCGGCTGCGTCGGGCACCAGCGTGTAGAGCTCTTCGAACTGGTCGACGAAGAGCAGAATGTTCCTCTTCTCGCGGCGGGCGCGCGCGCGGAGCACCGAACCGACGAAGCCGGGCTCGGTGGCCAGCCGTTGGGTCAGCTTCTTTTCCTCAGTGAGCTCGTCGGCGACGGACACCGAGGTGCTGACCATCGGCGAGATGAGGCTCGCGAGCGCGGCGAGTGGCGCGCGGCCGGGGCGAAGGACGAGTGATTCCCACGCTTCGCCAGAACGCTTCAACGCGGGCACGAGGCCGGCGCGAACAAACGACGACTTGCCCGCGCCAGAGGGCCCGACGACCCCGATGACGGGACGTTCGTGAACGCGGTTCACCATCGCGGCGACTTCGTTGCGGCGGCCGAAGAAGCGATCTGCGTCGGATTCCTGAAACGAGCTCAGGCCCGCGTAGGGGTTCTCGTCGAGCTTCAGCTCGCGCGAGTAACGGCCCGGCATGAACGGCTCGAGCGCGCGCAGCAGCGTCACCGCGTCGGGCCACCGCTTGTCTTTGTGTTTGAGCAGGCAGCGATCGACGACGTCGGCCAGCGCCTGCGGCACGT
>JAYUXE010000468.1:0-1953 GCA_043753165.1 Archangiaceae bacterium
TCGCCACGCACGCCCGCATCTCGGACCCGCTGTTCAGCCACACCCTGTTTCCCGTCTACGTCGGCGCGTTCCTGTGGCTCGGTCTCTGGCTTCGAAATGAACGCGTCCGCGCCGTCGTTCCGTTCAACAACTAACCCTCAACCCCCGGAGTCTTCCCATGGCCAGCCGATCGATTTTTGTGAACATCCCCGTCACCGACTTGAAGAAGTCGATGGAGTTTTTTTCGAAGCTCGGCTTCGAGTTCAACCCGCAGTTCACCGATGAAAACGCCGCCTGCATGATTCTGGGAAAGGAGGGCTACGTGATGCTGCTGAAGACGCCCTTTTTCAAGACGTTCACCAAGCGCGAGATTGGAGATCCGCAGAAAGCCACCAGCGCAATCTTCGCCCTCTCGTGCGAGAGCCGTGGCGAAGTCGACGAGCTCTTGAAGAAGGCGATCGCCGCGGGCGGGAAGGAAGCGATGCCGAAGAACGACATCGGCTTCATGGTCAACACCAGCTTCTACGACCTCGACGGGCACCACTGGGAAGTCCTGTTCATGGACCCTGCGCACGTGAAGTGAAGCGTCAGGCGGCGAAGATTCCGTCGAGCACGTCGTAGCTCTGGTCGACGCCGTGTTCCATGCCCGACCTGGCCACCTGGTCGCGCATCGCTTTCGTCGCGTACGTCATCACGTTCGTCACCGTCGTCTTTCCCTTCGACTCGACGAACGTGGTGACGGGCGACGCTTCGCCCTCGTACCAGGGGTCGTCGAACGCTTCGGTGTTCACGATCTATTCGTTGGGCACGACCTCTTTCGTCGTCTGCGTCATGCCCATCTCGCCTTTCTTCGGGTGCTTCCAGACGTAGCGCGAGGCACCTCCGACTTCGAGGTCGATGGTGCAGGTGTCCAGCGTCCAGCCTTCACGCACCCCCAGCCAGCGCTTCAACAGCTCAGGCTTCGTCCACGCCTCGAAGACCAGCTTCTTCGGAGCGTCGAACGCACGAACCAGGGAAATCTGCCGGTCGCCCGGCGTCGTCACGATCGTCTTCATTTCTTCTTCCTCCGTTTGGGTTTTTCCAGCGCCTTCATCTCGTCCAGCAACACGTCGAGCTTGTCGAAGCTGCCTTCCCAGAACTTCCGGTAGGCGACCAACCAGCCGACTGCATCGGCCAGTGGCTTGGCTTCGAGACGGGCAGGGCGCGCCTGGGCGTCGCGGCCCCGGCTGATCAACCCCGCCCGTTCGAGGACCTTGAGGTGCTTCGAGATTGCAGGCTGGCTCATCTCGAAAGGCTCGGACAACTCGCCCACCGTCGCCTCGCCTCGCGCGAGCTGCCTGAGAATCGCCCGCCGCGTCGGGTCCGCCAGCGCCGCGAACGTCGCGTCCAACGCCTCACTCTGTTGATAACCGTTTAGTTCCATAACCGATTGGTTAATTAAAGCGGGCGGCGAAACATGGCAAGGTCCGGCCTGATGAAACTCATCGCCGCCGCCGTCGTTCTGATGCTGACTGCCTGCGGAGGCCCGAGCTCACGCGTCTGCGGGTCAGTCGGCGAAGGGCCGAAAAAGCCATCTGAAACGGATCTCTGCAGCCCCGCCCGCGAGGGCGACAACATCTGCCCAGGTGGTCGCGGCTATGGCTACACGTGCAGAGGCGGCTGCTGGCAATTCTTCTGGGACGGGCCGTGCGCCCGATGAAACGCGCGCTCCTCGTGCTCGCAATGCTGGGCTGCGGCCGGCCGGAATCCAGCTCGGACGTGTGTCCCGGCACCGCGAACGCCCAGGCGCCGCGCCCTGCGGCCACCGAGATCTGCACCCCGGCGCGCGAAGGCGGGTTCATCTGCCCCGGCAACAACAAGATGGGCAACGGCTACAAGTGCAGCAAAGGCTGCTGGGCCTTCTTCTTCGACGGCCCCTGCCACCCCTGAAAATCAGGGCCGCTTCGCAGGCGCCGCCGCCGGAACCGGGAACCC
>JAYUXE010000469.1:0-1951 GCA_043753165.1 Archangiaceae bacterium
CGAAGGGCCGCGTTCTCGCTGCGCAGCGGCGAGTTCTCGGCGGCGACACCGACGATCGCGGCGTAGTGGGTCGAAACGGCCGAGACGGTGGTGACGATGGCGGCGACGGCGATGGCGGCCCAGAAGAAAACGCGCGCCCGCACGTGGAAATTGCGCACGGGCGTGTCGTGCGTCGAGACCACGATCAACGTGAATGAGCCTTTCGCCATCTACGAACGCGCGCTTGTGGTCGATGCGTCGCCCTGGCGCAACCCCTTTTGCAATCCGTTTTGGTTTAGAAAGCGACCCCTTGAGCCCGGCAATCCTGGTCGCGGTATTCGTCGCAGCGGCACCGAAAGTCGAAGTGGGGCCTCCGAAGTTGGGGGTCTTCATCGTCGTGGACCAGTTGGGAAGCGCGGACCTCGAGGCGTTGCAGCTGACGGACTTCGGCGGCCTCGAGTCGCGGGGCGCGCGGTTCGACGCCTGGTACGACAACCTCGCGACCGAGACCGCTCCGGGTCACGCGACGCTGTCGACGGGGGCTGGCGTGCCGACGCACGGCATCTGCGCGAACGAATGGATGCTCGACGCGAAGGGCAAGAACGCGATCGACGACCCCGGTGCGCAGGTGTTGGGCGCGAAAGAAGGCATCGGCAAGAGCGCGCGCTTTCTCGAGGCGCCGACGCTGGGCGACACGCTGAAGACGCGGTTCCCGAAGAGCAAGGTCATCTCGATGGGTGGGAAGGATCGCGCGGCGATTCTGATGGCGGGCCCGAGTGCGGACCTGGCGCTCTGGTACGAGACCGCGACGGGCCGGTACACGACGAGCAAGGCGTACGCGGACGTGCTGCCGGCGTGGGCGGCGGCGATGGTCGATCTTCCTGCCCGTTCATTCGCGACGGCGCAGTGGTCGCCGATTCCCGACGGCGGAGCGACCCGCGTCGACGATTCCCGCCCCGGCGAATCGCGCCCCGAAGGCTTCGATGTCGTGTTTCCGCACGACCTCAAGTCGTTGACGGAAGCGCAGCGCCCGAAGGCGTACCGGCTGACGCCGACGTCCGTGTCCGATTTGTTCAAGCTCGCGATCGCGGCGATCGACGGCGAGCAGCTGGGCAAGCGCGGCACGCCGGACCTGTTGTGGATTTCGATTTCTGCGACGGACTACGCGGGTCACAACTGGGGCCCGGGCAGCGCAGAGAAGGTCGATCTGCTCGAACGGTTGAGCGATGAGCTTCGCGCCTTCAATCAGACGTTGGACGCGAAGCTGGGAAAGACGGGCTGGTCGATGGTGGTGTCGAGTGACCACGGAGCGGCCCCGCTGGTCGAGGCGGGCGCGGCGGCGAAGTTGAAGACGGCCCGAATCAGCACGGACACGTTGATGACGGCGGCGAAGAACGCGGTGGGCGCGAAGCTGGCGGCGCGCGTGTTGGCGATCGCGACGCCGCACGTCTACCTCGACGAGAAGGGGCTCAACGCGGACGAGAAGGCGAAGCTGCGCGCGGCGGTGACGTTCGGACTTTCCACGGTGCCGGGGGTGCGCATTCCGGGCGCGGCCGAGGCGCTCGCGGTGCGATCGAACTACGAAGATCGCTGTGGAACGGTGCTGTTCGACTTGAACGCGTACTTCGTGTTTGGCGGGGGCTTCGACGCGGGCACCGACCATTCGTCGGGCAACGCGTACGACCGGCGCGTGCCGCTGTTCGTCATCGGGCCAGGCGTGAAGCCGGGCCGCAACTTCACGCCCGTCGAGCCGCAGGACGCCGCGCCGACGCTCGCCGCGATGATGGGCATCTCTCCGCCTGAACGGTCGGAAGGCCGGCCCGTGCAACGCCACCTGCGGCCGTGAGCCCGGGCGATTCGTGAAGCGCGTCTTGAGCGCGTCGGGCGTGCAGCAATGGCGTCCAGCAACGCCTTCATCGGTTCAGCAATTTCTGGATGACGTCGTCAGCGGGCGGTTGCGCGGTGGCGCCGG
>JAYUXE010000470.1:0-1950 GCA_043753165.1 Archangiaceae bacterium
GACGTCGCCGATTCGGTGCCACCCGCAATCATCACATCCGCGTCGCCGTACTCGATCAGCCGCGCGGCATCGCCAATCGCGTTGGCGCCCGTCGCACACGCGGTCACCACCGAATGGCACGGGCCCTGGAAGCCGTAGCGCATCGACACGAGCCCTGACGCTTCGTTGATGAGCGACATCGGAATGAAGAACGGCGACACGCGCCGCGGGCCTTTGTCTTTCAACACCGCCGCTGTTTCGGCGATGCGTTCGAGGCCCCCGATGCCGGACCCAATCAGCACGCCCGTGTTCTCTCGCTCGAGCTCCGAAGGCTTCGCCCAACCGGCGTCGTTGATGGCTTCGATGCTCGCGGCGATCGCGAAGAGCAGGAACTGTTCGTACCGGCGACGTTCCTGCACGTCGAAGATGAGATCGAGATCCAGCGCGCCTTCGCCTTTTCCCAGCGGCACCAGGCCGGCAATCTTCGCGGGCAGGTCGCTGACATCGAACTCGGTGATGGGGCGAATGCCGCTCTCGCCGTCGACGAGCTTCTTCCAGACGTGCTCGACGCCCGAGCCCAGTGGCGTGACGAGTCCAAGACCGGTGATGACGACGCGTCTCATGTGTGGCTCCGTGCTTCGAAAACCCGAGGTTGTCTCAATTGGGCGCGCAGCACCTTCGAAGCGCCTGGCCCGGCGACGACCGCCACGTCCCCGGCGCGAAGGCGCTTGCCCGTTCGGCGATCGATGACGATCGGGTCGACGGCCTTGCGCGAGTCGGTGTCGACCATGCGTTGCGCCGCGCCATCCGGAGCGAGCCAGCGGCTGCCCCACGCACCCAGTACAAGCAACACCGGCAGCACGTCCTCGCCCTTTTCGGTGAGCACGTACTCGTGGCGCAGGGGCTTGAAGGAATAGGTGCGGCGCTCGAGCAGCCCGCGGCGCGTCAGCAGCGCCAGCCGGCGCGTCAGAATGTTCGGGGCGATTCCCAGGCGTTCTTGCAGCTCGCCAAAGCGGTGCGCGCCGAGGAACACGTCGCGAAGAATCAGCAGGCTCCAGCCGTCACCGAGTTGATCGAGCGCGCGGGCAATCGAGCAGGGCCGGCGGGCGAGGGACGTGCGTTCCATCGAGAAGATGGAGTAAGCGAGTCACTTGCGTGATGCAAGCGACTTTGGATAGCACGACCTGCGCTATTGCAGCGCCTCGAAAGTGAGGTCGAACCGCGCGAGGTACTTCCGCAGCCGGTCGGCATCGTTGGTCGACCGCTTCTTCGCCCGCGACTGGGCGAACAACTTCCGCCCGGCCTCGGAAATCGACCGCGACTGCGAGCACACGCGCACGACCTCGGCCAGCTGCACGCGATCGAAGTCGTCGAGCTTCATCCCATCGAGCGCATCGCCCGTCATCGGCTTCCGCCACAGCGTGCGCAGCCGCTTGAGCTCCGCCTCGACGAGTGCCGTCGTGATGCGTCCACCTTCGGCGAGCGTGACGAGCCGCGTGACCGAGGCGTTCAAGTCGCGAAAGTTCCCCGGCCAGTCGGCCTCGGCCGACGTGCCGAACGCGAGGTACTTCTCGCGGGCTTCCCGGCTCCACGTCGCGTGAATGGCCGCGCGCTCGGTCTCGAAGTCCAGATTCGGAGCGAGGTCTTCCGGCCGCTGTGCCAGCCCCGGCAGCTCGAATGTCCACAGGTTGATTCGAGCCAACAGGTCTGCCCGGAAGTTGCTGGCCTGCAGGTCACGATTGGTGCCTGCGATCAGCACGAAGTCACTGCGCACCTCGCGATCGGCACCCACCGGAAAGAACACCTTCTCTTCCAGCGCGCGCAAGAGCATCGCCTGCTCGTCGAGGCCGAGCTCACCAATCTCATCGAGGAACAGCACGCCGCCGTTCGCGCGCATCAGCAAGCCTTCGCGGGCCTGGGCTGCGCCGGTGAACGAGCCGCGGGTGTGACCAAAGAGCGTCGACATCGCCT
>JAYUXE010000471.1:0-1949 GCA_043753165.1 Archangiaceae bacterium
GGCGTCGCCGCGATCTTCTGCACGAGGTTCTGGTTCAGCGACGCATCGGAACTCAGCGGCATCGTCATCGGCGACGATTCCCCGTTCTCGAGGTTCATCGCGAAGAAGGCCCACGGCACGTCTTCACCCGTCGACGGTTGCCAGCCCGCGGCCACGAGCAGCCGCCCGTCTTCGAGCAGGTGTCCCACGCGCACGGCGAACGTGTCTGCCGTGGGAAGCGATCGCGCCTCGCCGACTTTTCCGAACAGCGCCGGCAACAGATCCACCTTTCGCGTCTCGCCTTTGCCGGTGACGAACAGCGTCGCGGGCCCCTTCCACTTGCGGCCGGTGATGGTTCGCGTCCACGAGACGAAGGCGCCATCGTCCGTCGTTGCCACCGCGTCGCCGGTGATCTCGAGGGCGGGAGTGATCGGCGTCTTGCCGGGCAGCGAAAAGGTGGATTCGTAGCCGATGATCACGGGCCCACCCGGGCCGCACCCGACGGCCTTCACCATGCCCGCGACGCGTTCGATGATCTTGCCGGTGGCGACCTCGATGACCGCCGCGTGATCGCCGCCCGCGACGATCGATTTGCCGTCGCGCGTGACGCAGGAAGAATTCCAGTAGCTGTCGCCCACCGCGCCACCCCTTTTTTCAGGCGTCATCCCGCACATCCCCCACAGCAGGCACCCGGCGAGGCTCGCCAGCATCCCCAGGAAGAGCATCGGCTTCTTCATTTGAATGGGGCTACTTGTTGATCCACAGCGCGACCTGTTCGCCAGTGCGGCCGACGGTGACGAGCACGGCCTCGAGCTTTGCTTTGACTCCGCGAATCTTGCCGCCGCCTTTCTTCGGCAGTTCCCACAGACCCAGCGGCGTGAAGACGACCTGCAGGCGCATCGCGCGCGACTGCACCTGGCGCTGCATCAGCTGCACGTTCCAGCTGTCGGGCAGGGTGCCCTTGAAGGTGAGAAACGGCATCACCGGGCTGCCATTCGCGTCGGTCTTGGTGGGGGCGCCGTGCGTGACCGCCGAGTTGCTGCCCGCGAAGAAGGGCGTGAGGTTGAACGTCACCTCGCCGCCCGTGGGATTGAAGGCCCCCATCGCCAGCACCGACGTCGATTCCTCGGTGAGGATCATGTAGAACTTTTTTCCGTTCGTGTTCTTCCGGAAGTTCTCTGAGTTCTTGGCGCAGTCGGCGCCTCCTTCAGACACCGGGCCGCAGTCGCCGACGTATTTGTCGAGGAAGCCGCCCAGCGAGCTCAACGCCTCCGAGCCATCGCGCAGCTTCGCGAACTTCGGGTCGACGTCTGCCGTTGCCAGCAGCGGAAAGATCAGGGCGACAACGATAAAGGCTCGAAACATAAGCAATCAGGCTCCGTAGAATGTCGTACCAGGTGGATAACTTGCCTACATCAGCGCACCCACTACCCTTGGCCTACCTCGAACCAAGGATGTCGCCACTTGATGAAGGAACGCCGGACAGCACTTCGCTTCGACAAGGTTTTCACCGTTTACCTCACCACACCGGAAGGAATGACGCGGGGGATAGGCAGAAACATCAGTGGGACGGGGCTTTTCGTCGAAACACGCGAGCCGATGTCGCTGGGGGGAAAGGTGAGGGTGACGTTCAGCGGTGAAGACGGCACCGAGATGACCTGCCTGTGCGAGGTGCGTTACCAGGTGGCGTTGAACTACGGCTCGCCCGACGGTCAAAGTGAGAGCAGCAGCCGTGGGGTGGGGCTGCGCATTGTCGCCTACGAAACCAAAGAGGACCACCCGCTTCTGCTGGTCGACCGCGAACGGGTGATGCACTGAAAAGAAAACGGCCCCGAGCGAGAAAAGCCCGGAGCCGTTTTTTTTGCCCGACGAATGGCCTGACTACTACTGGCTGAAGCCTTCCAGCTGGTAGTGGGCTTCGATGCGGCGCAACGCGAGGATCATCGCGGCGCAGCGCGTGTCGGTGACGC
>JAYUXE010000472.1:0-10692 GCA_043753165.1 Archangiaceae bacterium
ACGGCTCCATTCTTCGGCCGCGCGTCCGGCGCCTTCTCGAGGCAATCCATCACCAACTGCACCAGCGCCGGCCGTTCTTTCAGACCCGGCATCACCTCGCCCAGCGGACGCGGCGGCGAGAGCAGGTGCTGCTTCAGAAAGTCCTGCGAGCCCGGGCCCGGAAACGGAAACTGGCCCGAGAGCATGCGGTACGCGAGCACCCCGAACGAATAGACGTCCGTGCGCGTGTCGAGCGTGCCTGCGGTCGCCTGCTCAGGAGCGACATACGCCGGCGTCCCCACCACCTGCCCCGGCTGGCTGATGAACGGATTGTCGGCGCCACCCAGCGGAGCCGCCCCGTCGAGCCCGTCGGGAATCTCCATCAGCCGCGCGATTCCGAAGTCGAGCAGCCGCGCCTGGTCTCCGCGCGGCGTCGGCGTCACCACCACGTTCTGCGGTTTGATGTCGCGGTGGACGATGCCCTTCTCGTGAATCGCTCCGAGGCCGTCGGCGATTTGCGCGAGGATGACGATCGCGCGCTCGGGCGCCATCGGGCCCTGCTTCATCACCTTTTCGAGCGTGTCTCCCTCGGCGAGCTCGAGCACCAGAATCGTCGCCTCGGGCGCCGACTCGAAGTCGATGACGCGCACGACGGAAGGGTGGTCGACCGTGCAGAGAATCCGCGCCTCGCGGCGAAAGCGTTCGGCCATGTCGGGCCGTTTGCCGAGGTCGCGCTTCAACACCTTCAGCGCCACCTTGCGGCCCAGCGACACCTGCTCGGCCAGGTAGACCTCGGCCATGCCGCCGCCGCCCAGGTGGCTGAGCACCTTGAACCTTCCACCGAGGACGTGCAGGTCGGGCTTCAAACTTCGCGCACACTGCCACCGTGGGCGCAGCGAGTCGAAGAACTCATTGTGCGGCGACGCCTCAGCGCGACTGCACCATGCGCAGGATTCGTTCTCTTCGCGCCGACATCTGCGCCAGCCGCTTCTTCACCACCTTCGCTTCACTGACGCTGACGCGGTCGTCTTTCTCCTCGAGCAACTTCGAGCGCGCTTCAAGCGCGTCGAGCTGATCATCAATCACCAGGACCTGAACGTTTCGGCCGTGCTCCATCCACACCGGCACGGGCCGCAGCTTCACCATCTTCACCGGCGCCTCGGGTGTCGCGCGCTCGAGCGTGAGCTGCACGAGCAGACCGTCGCGCTTCGGGCTTTCAGCGTCGCCCACGTCCTGGTTGCTGACGAGATTGCCCAGTGAGAACGCGACCACCGCTTCACCTCCGTCCGCGCGCGCGACCGTCTCGACCGGCTGCAGCACGTGGGGGTGGTGGCCGACGATGGCGATCGCTCCGGCTTCGACGAGCTGCACCGCGAGACGGCGGTCTTCCGGGCGCGGCTCGGCCCGGTATTCCTCGCCCCAGTGCGGAATCACGATCAACGCGTCGCACTTTCCTGCCGCCGCGCTGACCCGCTTCAGCAGCTGCGCCTCGGTGTAGCCGCCGCTGGACACGTCGTCCGCGTAGTGAACGAGCGGCACGTGTGGCGCCTTCGGGTCGGGCAGGTTGTGAAAGCGATTGAGGAACCGCGTGAAGGCGAAGAGGCCGATTCGCATGCCGTTGCGCTCGAGCACCAGCGGTTGCCACGCCGCCTCTTCATTCACATCGGCCCCCGTCGAGAGCAGCCCTGCGTCCGTCAACGCCGCGCGCGTGGCGACGATGCCTTCGCGGTGCTGATCGAGCCCATGGTTGTTCGCGAACGTCGCGACGTCGACGCCGACGGAGACGAGGCCTGCGAGAAGCGCTGGCGGCGCGTCGAACAGCAGGCCGCCTGTCACCGCTTTCGGATTTCCGCTGACGGGCGTCTCGAGGTTGACGATGGCGAAGTCCGCTTTTTCGAACGGACCTGCGAGCGGCGCGAACACGTGTTCCCAGCCGAGCTTCGCCGCCCGGCTCTTCACCGGCGGGTGCGGGATGACGTCACCACCGATGATCAGCTCGACGCGCGCCGGAGCCGCCGCCAGCAACATCAGCGCAAGAATCATCTACTGCTCGAGCTTCGCCTTGATGCGCGCGGCATCGTCCATGCGCTTCAGCCGCGTGTAGCAGCGCATCTGATTCACCATCACCGTGTGGCGCCAACGGGGCTCGAGGTTCGACACCGACGGCTTGTCCGCAAGCCACGCGTCGGCCTTCTTCAGCGCCTCGTCGCATGCGCCTTCGTCGGCGAGCCGGCCGATTTCCCGCGAGCGCGTCTCACGAATCGTCGAGCCCACCGCGTTGAACGGCGCCTGAACGAGCCGCTTCACGCGCTTCTCGATTCCCGCCAGTGACAACACCGAGCCTTCTTCGTCTTCGGCCGGAGCAGGCGCGTCGTAGATGGGCGGCTCGTCTTCCACGTTCGTCATCGGCGGCGGCGTGAGCGTCGGCACCGACCCAGCGTCTTCGGCGGGCCAGGCGGGAGGGCTCGCCCAATCGTCGTCGGCAGCCGTGCCCGCATCGACGACCAGCGGTTCGATCGCCGGCGTCGGCGGGCTCACGGCGGCGACGACCTTCTTCGTCACGACGGGCGCGGGGGCCCACGCCTGTTCGCGCAGCTGGCCCTCGCGCCACTCGACGCTGCGTCCCGCCTTCAACGTCGTGCGCGAGCCGGGCGCGTTGATTTCGACGACGCCTTCTTCGACCGCGACGATGACGCGGTGAATGTCGCGCGAGACGAGGAAGCGCGTGCCGATGTCGCGCACTTCGATTTCGCCCGCCTTCACCGTCATCATCCGCTCGGGCAGGTGCCGCGCGACCATCACGACGTCGCCCTTCTCGAGCGTGAAGCTCAACGCCTTGTCTTCGAGCGTGTCGATCGCGAGCTGCGTGTTCCCGGTGAGCCCCGCGCGGCTGCCATCGGGGAGCGCGAGCCACAACGCTCCGCCGGCTTCGGTGGTGACCTTCGACCCCTGCGCGACCGTCTGGGCCTTAAGCAACTTGCTGCCCGCACTCGAGGCCTTGCGTGAGCTGGTGACCTTCGCGATCAGCGGCCTGGCTTCGACGACGGCAGGCGGCGCAGGCTTCTCGGCGAGCTGCGTCGGAGGCGGCTGAGGCGGCGCCACTTCTTCCTTCTTCGCGATGGGCTCAGGCAGCGGCGAAGGCGCGACCTGCACCTGCCGCCACACGAAGAACGCGAGGAACAGCCCCGCAGCGCCCGCGAGCGCGAAGCCAAAGTAGCCGCGGAACCACGACTTCGATTCCGCCTGTTGCTCGGCCGCTTCCTTCAACACGGCGCCAATGCGTCGCATCGCGATGGGGTTCAACGGCGGCGGAGCGGCCCGGAGCTGCAACAGCGACTGCGCCTGCCGAACCTGCGCGAGCTGCACCTGGCAGTCACCGCACGTCGCAAGATGCGCCTGCATCGGCGCGGGCAACGCCAGCGCCGTCGCGAGCTCCCACAGAGAATCGCGGTTGAGGTGCGCGCTCACGAGGCACCTCCGCCGAGCCTGGCGACGGCTTCGGTGAAGTCGATGCGCGCCCGGTTCAAACGCGAGCGCACCGTGTTCACGGGGATGCCCTCGAGCTCGGCAATCTCTTCGGGCTTGAGGCCCAGAATCTCGTGGTACGTGAACACAGACGCTTTCTCGGGCGACAAGGCGGTCAGCGCCTTTTCCATCATCGCTGCCGCCTGTTTAACCTTCGCCGCGTGCTCTGGGTTGCTGGGCGTGCCGGCTTCGACTGTGGGCACGTCATCGGTGAGGTCTTCGCGGCGCCGGCGCTTGCCGCGCAGGTACATCAGCCCCACGTTCACGCACACCCGGTGCAGAAAAGTGCTGACCTTCGCGTCGCCGCGGTAGCCCTTGAGGGCCTTCATCAACTGCAGGTACGACTCCTGGAGCAGGTCTTCCAGGTCCGCCGATGGCCCGACGACTTTGTAGAGAACGCCCCAGGCCAGCTGGTGCGTGCGTTCGTAGAGCTGCGTAAACGCTGCGCTTTCTCCGTCGCGGGCAGCCAGGGCCAACGCCCGGAGGGGGTCGACCGGTGCGAAGTCGGCGTCCATGAACGGGAAGGTGGCGGCCAGCGCAAACATCTCGAGGGGTTGGTTGCCGCCCGAGCCGATTGCGATCCGCCACCAGGGGTCCTTTTTTCAGTCGAGAAAGTAGTCGGGCAGCGGGTCGGTGCCCGGGGTCATCAGGTACTTCGACAGGCCCGCCGCCGTGAGGCCGTTCTTGAGCAGCACTTCTTCGTCGATGCAGAAGTTGCCGCTGAAGGTCTTCGCGTCGCTGGTCAGAATCACGTGCGCCGCGTCGCCGAGAATCTCGGGCTTGCGGGACGCCGCGATGACGGTCTCGCCGCCCAGCAAATTCATCACCGCCGACGTCGCGATGACGGTGCGCGGCCACAGCGCGTTCACGCCGACGCCCTGCGCTTTGAACTCTTCCGCCATCCCGAGCACGCACATCGACATGCCGTACTTGGCCATCGTGTACGCGACGTGTCCGCCGAACCAATGCGGCTTCATGTTCAGCGGGGGCGCCATGTTGAGGATGTGCGGATTTTTCGCCTTGAGCAGGTGCGGCAGCGTGGCCTGGCTGCACAGAAACGTGCCGCGCGCGTTGATGCCGTTCATCAGGTCGTAGCGCTTCATCGGCGTCTCGAGCGTGCCGGTGAGGCTGATCGCCGACGCGTTGTTCACGCAGATGTCGATGCCGCCGAACTTCGCGACGGTCTGCGCCACGGCGGCTTCGACCTGATCTTCGAAGCGGATGTCACACATGATGGGCAGCGCCTTGCCACCCGCGGCCTCAATCTCTTTCGCCGCAGTGAAGATGGTGCCGGGGAGCTTCGGGTGCGGCTCGGTGGTCTTCGCGATGATGGCGATGTTGGCGCCGTCGCGGGCCGCGCGAAGGGCGATGGCGAGGCCGATGCCGCGGCTCGCTCCGGTGATGAACAGGGTCTTGCCGTTGAGAGAGCTCATGGACGTTTAGCCTTTGCGAACGTCGGCGAAGCGTTTGCCGCCACCGACGGGGAGTTGAGAATCGAGCCAGCCGGCGAGGACGACGCGGCCGAAGCCGTCGCGCTGTCCGCCCCACCCGGCCGTTTGATCGACGAGCTGCTGAAAACCATCGGCCTCGAGCATCGCGCACGCGCGGGCGCTGCGGCCGCCCAACTGACAGCCGACGACGAGCTTCGCGTCGTGCGGAAAGTTCGCCTTCACCACCGCGAGAAAATCGGGGCTGCTGAGCGGAATGTTGATGGAGCCCGCGGGGTGGCCCGTCTCGAATTCCTGTTCCGTTCGCACATCGACGTAGGTCCAGCCGGCGTCCACGAGCGCTTTTGCTTCTTTCGGGTCCACGCGTTTCGTCGTCATCGAAAAGCCCGTATAGCCTCTGGGGCTCACTGCGATGAAGTCATTCCCCATCCTCCTCGCTGTTCTGCTCGCGGGCTGCACGTCGTCGCCGCCCGGGCCGACCTTGAGCGCGGTGTCACCGCAGCGGGTGAGCGCGCTGGTGCCGACCCTGCTGAGGCTCACGGGCTCACGCATCGAGTACGACGTCGCGGCAGACCTCGACCGGCCGTCACAGTCGGTGTTCCGCCTCGATTTGCACGTGAAGCTCGTCGGCCCCGAAACAATCGAACTGTTGGCGGCGCGGCGGGTGAGCGCGACCGAAGTGGTCGCCACGGTGCCGCCCACGTTGAAGCTGGGGAAGTACGCGGTCGAGCTGTCGACGGCGCGCGGCACGGCCCGGCTCGAGAACGCGTTGGAAGTGGCGAACTGCAGCAACGACTGCGAGGCGGTGCCCGTCGATGGCGGCTGTTTCTCGTTTCCGGATTTCGACAACGACGGGTTCGGCCCGACCGGCGGCGGCGCGGCGGTGTGCCTCGACGCAGGGTCTCGCGTGGGCAAGGGCGGTGACTGCCAGGACACCGATTCGCTGGCCCACCCCGATGCGTTCGAAATCTGCAACGGCATCGACGACGACTGCGATGGCGTCATCGATGACGGCACGTGCGTGCCCGACGGTGGGTGGAAGGTGCGAGCGGACACGGCCGGCGATGACTGGTTTGCGGCGGCGAACTACGGGCGCGGGCGGGTGTGGTTGCTGGGCGCGCAGAAGCTGCTGGTGCGGTCGGGCGGTGGCGCGTTCACGAATGTTGGTACCAATTGCGCCATGCCGCTGACGAGCGCGTGGGCCGATGTGACGACGGGCCTCGCCTACTTCGGCAGCGCGGGGGCGGTGCAGACGCACTCGACGGTCTCGACGTCCTGCAACCCACCGATGGCCGTCACCGGCACCGTCGCCGGGCTGCAGGGGCTCGGCGTGCGCGTGTACGCAGCGACGCGCGATGGCTCTCTTCTCGAAGGCAACAACCAGGGCTTCACGCAGCGTGCGGGCGTCGGTGGCCCGGTGAACGCGGTGCACGGCGCGACGGGAAATTCGTTGTTCGCGGTGGGCGAGCGCGTGTGGCGGCTCGCGGTCGATGGTGGAACGCCGGTGGATGAGCAGGTCGATGCGGGGCAGGCGCTGACTGGCGTGTGGGTGGTCGACGAGTCGCTGGCGTACGCCGTCGGAACGCGGGGCGCGCTGCTCGAACGGTCGCGCGGCGTATGGCGAATGCTGCCTTCGGCCGATGCAGGGTTGAGCGCGGTGCGGGCCTTTGGTTCGGCGCGCGTCTACGCGACGACCGTCGACGGGCGCGTGCTGCGGTTCGATGGCACGAAGTGGCTGCAGCTGTACCGGCATACGTCGCCGGCCGTTTTCACCGCCATCACTGGCACCGCGGAAGACGATTTGTGGGTCGTCGGCTTCAACGGGCTCGTCGTTCACTGGAACGAGTGATGGAAAAAAACTACCGCGCGTCCTGGGTGTAGTTCGCCCCGGCGTTGTTGAACCAGAGGTCGCCCTGGTCGCGGGACGACGAGCCGTCTTCCGGGGCGCGGCACGTGAAGCCGGCGTGCACCGCGAACTCGACGCTCTGCCCGGGCTGAACGTGCGGCAGGTAGTACCAGCCGTTGATGATGGGGCACGGCACGTCGGTCGACTTGAGGACGCGCGAGGTCACCCAACCATCGGTGGTGAAGTGGAGCTCGAGCCACGTGATGGCGAGGACGCTGAAGCCGCGGTCGAGCCAGCCGTGGGCCTGCGCGTAGGCGACGAGCTCGTCCATCTCGGGGTGGACGAGGAAATGAATGACCGCCGATGGCACGCCCGAGTGCAGGTGGCCGGGAGGCGGCGGCAAGTGCGGCGCTTTTTGCTCGGGACGAGGCACGTGGAGGTGCGTGTACTACTAAATTGACCTTCTCGCCGCTGAGGGGTCTTCAAAGGACTGTGAGCATGACGTCGGAAAACCCCCGCCCTCCGCTTCGCCTGGTGCCCGTCGGGCCTCGCAGCGATTCGGCGCTCTGCCATGACTTTCTGGCGGGCGATGGCGCGGCGTTCGGTGAGCTGGTTCGAAGGCACCAGGAAGTCGTCTACCGGTTGCTGCGGCGCTACACGAAGACCGCCGACGACGCGCTCGACCTGTCGCAGCGCGCCTTCCTGCAAGCCTTCGAAGCGGCCCGACGTTCGCTGCCGCGCTTGCAGAAGACGTCGGTCGAGATTCCGTTTCGCGCGTGGCTTTTGCGAATCGCCGTGAACCTCGCGAAGAACCTGGGCCGCGATGGACGGCGGTGGGCGACGGCTCCCGTCGAAGCCATCGATGCGCAACAGGTGGCGACGTCCGGCGCGCACGAGCAACTGCTTCACGCCCAACGCGAAGCACTGACGAAGGCCGCCGTGCTGCAGCTTCCGCGGCGGCAACGCGAAGTCCTCACGCTGCGCGTCGACGCGGGCCTGACGTTCGGTGAAGTCGCCGCCACGCTGAACATCACCGAAGGCAACGCCAAGACGCACTTTCACTACGCGGTGAAGCGGCTGCGCGACGAAATCCGGAAGCTGGCGCCCGATGCGCTCGAGGAACCCTGAAAATGAACTGCGACGCGTTCGAGTTGTTGTTGCCCGATGGTGCCGATGCGGAAGACGCGCAGGGGCACCTCGCCGGTTGTGCCCAGTGCCGCGAGACGGCAGCGCTGCTCGGCCTCGTCGCGCAGCCCGCGCTGACGCCGCACGAGAAGGCGAAGCTCGTCGGCGTCCCTTCTGCAGTGCAGTCGCAGTGGCAGCGCACGCAGCGGCGGACGAGCGCAGTGAAACGGTTCTCGGGCCTGGCGCTCGCGGCCTGCATGGGCGCGGTGCTCGCCGGCGGAGTGATGTGGAAGTTGAACGGGGCGCAGCCGCAGCCGTTGGTGCAGACGCGCCTGGAGCCCGAGGTGTTGGTGCTGATGGAAGACTCGAGCCCCCTGCTTTCCGACGATGAATCGAGTTTCGAAGTGTCGTGGCCCTCGCTGAACGATGACGGAGACATTCTATGAAGAAGTTCCTGGTGGCTGCTGTGATGGCTGTGTCTGCGGTGACGTTTGCGGCTCCTCCTCCGGCGGCGGCTCCGGCCGGCCCTTCGCGGTGGGATGACCGCGGCGATGGCGACCGGGCCGAACGCAAGGCCGAGATGCAGAAGAAGATGCACATGCTGCTCGTGGTCGGCATCGCCGACGCGCTGAGCCTCAACGAAGCCGAAGCGCTGAAGATGTCGGACAAGCTGAAGGGCTACGAAGAGAAGCGGCGCCCGATGCGCGAAACGATGGGTGACTCGCTGCGAATCCTCAAGGCGGCGGCCGAGGGCGACAACTCGGTGGCGGCACAGGTCGATGGGGCGGTGCAGAAGCTCTTCGATGGCCGGCAGCAGATGGCGGCGATGGACAAGGAAATGTTCGCGGGGTTGTCGCAGGGGCTCGTTCCGCAGAAGCGTGCGCAGCTGGCCGTCTTCCTCGCGAAGTTCCACGCCGAGTCGAAGGGCTGGAAGGGCGGCAAAGGCCGTCACCATCAAGGCCATGCCCCGGTTCGTGATGCGGCGCGTTGACTTCTGAGCCGGGGACGGCGTTTCGCTCCGCACCGCGTGGTCCCGGTTCCGTGCCGCTGACTCTCGTCGCCGGCTCCGACGGTACCGCCACGCAGAGGCCGCGGGAGACAACCGCTTCAATGTTCACGGCCCCGCGCGGCCTTCGATGATCGTTGCCGAGCGACAACTGCGAGACCTCGAACGCTCGGCGGGTTTCCCATCGGCCCAGCGGGCATTGGTGGGTTTGGGATGAGGGCGCTGGAGTACTTGCGAATCCCGGGGCATGCCGATCACTGATTCCGGAGCATGCCGATCGCTGAACGGCTGAGCAGTTTTCAGCCTTCGTGAGCGCCTCGGGGCGTTGACGACGCTGGGTAGATGGCCGCCTGTCCGCCTCCCAACCAAGAGCGCCGAGAATCGCCATGTCACAATCGAGAAGGCGTGCATTTTTCGCGGCCGGTTCGTGTCGACAGCCTGAGTGCCAACTGCTTCTCGTTGCCGTGAGCGATCCGCAGGAGAAGACGGGTTCGAGGCCATGAATAGCCGCGCACCTCGAGCGTCTGTGGCCCGCTTGCGTCCGTTCACCGTCCTCATCTTGCTGACGTCGTTCGCGGCGCACGCGCAGTACGCCATGCCGATTCGACCGCCGCGGCCGACGGTTCGCGCCGTGGCCCAGCTGTGGAAGGGCCGTTCGACCGGCCAGGTTCCCCGCGAGATCTCGGTCGTCGGCTGTGTGCCCGACGACTCGTTGGGCGCGATCGCAATCGAGGGGTGCCTGGCGGAAAACCAGGCTGACGACGCCCGTCTGTGCGGCGCCGCGTTCGTCGATCTGAAGAAGGGTGTGATCGCCGGCTATCTGCCGGCCCACGACACCCGCCACACCGATTTTCAGTTCATTGGATCCGTGCTCATCAAGAGCTGGGGCGACGGCGTCGAGCTGCGCTTCGGGAAGAAGCTCGAAGGGTCGAAGGTGATTCCCAATTGCCGCGTGCTCGGCCCGGGCTCCGAACCAGGACAGCTGTTGCTGGCGATCGGCGATGGAACGGGCGAAAGGTTGGCGTCGATTCGCGTGGGGGCCGGTGAGCCAGTGGTGCTCAGCGAGAGCTTCCAGACAATCGATCAGCTCACCGCGCTGACCGGCACGTCACTGATGACCGCGATGCTGAGCCCCTCGGCAGGTGGCCCATCGTTGCTGGTCTTCGACGCGAAGGTCGGAAAGACGGTGGTTCAGGTGAAGGGGGCCGTGCGCCACGCGCTCTCGCCCGACGGCATGCAGCTGTACTCGGTCGTCGAAGTGAGCAACGCCGATGGAACAAAATGGTCCGTCGTTCACCAGCTCGACACGCGGGGCGCGAAGACCCAACGGTTGCCCTCGCCCAACCCGATCAGCGGCACAGCGGCCGTGGCCGCCGCGATGAAGGCCGGGCGTGCGGCGCTTGGGGGCAATGGCGTCGTCGACCTGGTCTCGCTGTCACCGCTTGCGCAGATCGCGCTGGTGCACCCCTTCGGGCCGAGTGAAAAGATCCCCGTTCACACCCTGCGGTGGTCGGCCGATGGCGAACGGCTCTTCGTCTTCGCCGGCCAATACAATTCTGAAACCCAGAAAATGCGTCAGCTGGGCGCCGAGGTGGACGGCGCCGACGGCAAGGTGTTGCGCACGTGGGATGCCCTCACCCAGAAGCCCCCCGAGGGAATGCCGGGCGAAGTCGTGTCTGACGAGACCATTCCCGAGGTGCGCTCGGGCAGCGCGAAGTGCGAGAGCGCCGTCGAGGGAATCGCGAAGGAACGGGCGGTCGTGA
>JAYUXE010000473.1:0-10687 GCA_043753165.1 Archangiaceae bacterium
AGCGCTTCGAACCGCACGTCGCCCGTCTCGAGCGTCACGAGCAAGACGCGCTGCGACTGCGCCGCATCGGCGGGCCAGCACAGCTCGTACAGCGCCTCGGCGGAAACGCTGGGCGCCTGGACGGCGGCGTCGTTGAAGGTGGCGCCACCCTGCCCGGTCGCTCCGTTTGAGGTGACGCAGCCGCTGGCGAGCAGCAGCGCAGCGGCGAGGAACCGGCTCAGAACAGCATCCTCAGCGGGTGCTCGAGGACCCCTTTCAGGATCTGCAGGTACTGCGCGCCGACGGCGCCATCGATGACCCGGTGGTCGCCCGAGAGCGTGACCGACATCATCTGCCGCATCACGATCTCGTCGTTGCGAATGACGGCCTTCTTCGCGACTTCACCGATGGCGAGCAACGCGGCGTGCGGGGGGTTGATGACGCCGATGAACGAGTCGATGCCGTACATGCCGAGGTTCGACACGGTGATCGAGCCGCCTGAATATTCTTCCGGCTTCAGCGCCTTCTTCTTCGCGCGGTCGGCCAGCTCACGAATCTCGGCCGCAATCTCGGCGAGGCCCTTTTGATCGGCGTCCTTCACGATGGGCGTGATGAGCCCGTCTTCGATCGCCACCGCGATGCCGACGTCGACCGTGTGCAGCTGCAGAATCTTGTCGCCCGCGAACTGCTGGTTGAGCCGCGGGAACCGGCGCAGCGCGACCGCGACCGCCTTCACGATCACGTCGTTCACCGAGACTTTGGTCTCGAGCGCGCGGGCCTGTTCCTTCACCGCCATCGCCTGGTCCATTTCGACGTCGATGGTCAGATAGAAGTGCGGCACGCCGGGCTTCACTTCACCGAGGCGCTGCGCGATCACCTTGCGCATTCCGCTGACGGGCAGCGACGTCGGCTCGGGGCGCTGGCCACGAACGGCTTTCGGGAAGCTCGAGCTCTTCGCTGGCGGGGTCGACTTCGCGGCCTGCTCGACGTCCTTCTTCACGATGCGGCCCGACGGACCGCTGCCCGAGATGCTGTTCAAGTCGACGCCTTGATCTTTGGCGATCGCGCGAGCGAGCGGAGAAGCACGAAGGCGAGCCCCCGCTTCGGCAGCCGCAGGCGGAGGAATCGCAGCAGCAGCAGCAGCAGCAGCCACTTTCGCCGGCGCCGGCTCGTCTTTTTGGGCAGGAACCGCGGCGGGCGCTTCTGCTTTGGCCGCTGCCGCTGGCGCCGCGTCGTCGACCTTCTCACCGGCCTTGCCGATGTACGCGATGGGCGAGCCGACCGGCGCCGAGGCACCTTCGGCGACGAGGATCTTGATCAGGATGCCGTCGTCGTACGCCTCGATCTCGAGGTTGGACTTGTCGGTCTCGCACTCGGCGATCGCCATCCCCGAAGAGATCTTGTCGCCTTCCTTCTTGAGCCACTTGGTGATCTTCCCGTCCTTCATCGTGGGAGAGAGCGCCGGCAGCAGAACAGCAGTCGCCATGGGGGATTTCCTTGGGAAAGAAGGTCTAGCGGTAGAGGACCTGGTTGACCGCGGCGAGCACGCGCTCGACCGACGGCTGCGTGGCGGCTTCCAGCGCCGCGGCGTACGCCATGTTCACGTCGAGGCCCGAGACGCGCCCAATCGGAGCGTCCAGCGCATCGAACGCTTCCCGCTGAATCAGGTCGACGACATCGGTGCCAACCGACGCATGCGGCCACGCCTCTTCGATGATCACGACGCGGTTGGTCTTGTTCACCGACTTGAGAATCGTCTCGACGTCCAGCGGGCGCAGCGTGCGCAGGTCGACGACCTCGGCGCTGATGCCCTGCTTCGCGAGCTCTTCCGCGGCCGGCAGCACCGTCCACGTCAGCATGCGCGAGTACGTGATCAGCGTGACGTCGGTGCCTGCGCGCTTGATGTCGGCCTTGCCAATCGGCACCAGGTGCTCACCTTCGGGCACGTCGCCCTTCTCGTTGTAGAGCAGCTCGGCTTCGAAGAAGCACACCGGGTTCTCGTCGCGAATCGCCGACTTGAGCAGGCCCTTCGCATCGGCCGGCGTCGCGGGCGCGACCACCTTGAGGCCGGGGATGTTGACGTAGCCGGACTCGAGGCACTGGCTGTGCTGGGAAGAGAGGCGGCCGCCGGCGCCGCTCGCTCCACGGACGACGATCGGGCAACGCAGCTGGCCGCCCGACATGTGGCGGATCTTCGCCGCGTTGTTCACGATCTGATCCATCGCGAGGATCGCGAAGTTCCACGTCATCATCTCGATCACGGGGCGGAGGCCGACCATCGCGGCTCCGACACCCAGGCCCGCGAACCCGAGCTCGCTGATCGGGGTGTCGACGACGCGCGCGCTGCCGAAACGATCGAGCAGGCCCTGAGACACCTTGTACGCGCCGTTGTAGCGGGCCACTTCCTCACCCATCAGGAACACGTTGGCATCGCGTTCCATTTCTTCGCCCAGCGCCTGGTTCAGCGCGTCGCGGTAGCTGATGTTCTGCATCACGCGGCTCCTTTCTTTTCGGCCTTCGCCGCAGCGGCGGCGGGCTCGAGATCCCAGGTCACTTTCAGTTGCTGACCGCTGGGGTAGCTGGGCCACTTCACGTCTTTCGCGCCCAGCACGCGCTCGCGCGGGTGAACGTCGGGCTCGCCGTCTTCGATGATCATGTCGGTGTAGAGCTCTTCGAGGCCCGTCTCGGGGGCCGCATCGGCGAAGGCGACCGCTTCTTCGCAGATGTGCTTCTGGGCTTCGTCGATCGCGTCGAGCTCGGCTTCGGTGGCGGCCTTCTTCTTCAAGATCACCGCGCGCAGCTTCGGTATCGGGTCGCCCTTCGTCTTGAACTCTTCGACCTCTTCCTTGGTGCGGTAGGTGGCGGCGTCGGACATCGAGTGGCCACGGAAGCGGTACGTCTTGGCCTCGAGCAGAATGGGCCCGTTGCCCTTGCGGCAGTACTCGCCGGCCTCTTTGAACATCTCGTAGCTGGCGATCGCGTCCATGCCGTCGAACGCTTCCCCGCGCATGTCGAACGCGACGGCGCGCTTGTGCATTTCGGGCTGGGCGGACACGCGCGACACCTCGGTGCCCATGCCGTAACGGTTGTTCTCGCAGACGTAGATCACGGGCAGCTTCCACTTCGACGCCATGTTCAGCGTCTCGTGAAACGCGCCCTGGTTCGCGGCGGCTTCGCCAAACGAGCAGACGGTGACGCGATCTTCGTTGCGGTACTTCGAGGCGAACGCCATGCCGGCCGCGAGCGGAATCTGCCCGCCGACGATGCCGTAGCCGCCGTACCAGTGGTGCTCGACGTCGATCAGGTGCATCGAGCCGCCCTTGCCTTTGCTGTAGCCGGAGTTCTTGGCGAAGAGCTCGGCCATGATCATCCCGGGGTGTGAGCCGCGGGCGATGGGGTGCGCATGATCGCGGTAGCCCGTCATCATGTAGTCGTCCGGGCGAAGGGCTTCGATCGCTCCGGCGGCCACGGCTTCCTGGCCGGTGTAGAGGTGGCAGAAGCCCTGAATCTTCTTCTGCCCGTACGCCTGACCGGCCTTCTCTTCGAAGCGCCGCATCAGCACCATCTTCCGGTACATCGACAGCAAAACGTCATTGCTCGGCGGCACGAAAGGGCTCCTTCGAAGGTGTCGGATTCGCGCGGGTGCTTAACAGAGGGCGTACGCGGGTAACACGACAGTTGTTTGCCGCGCCGCGGCGTAAGGTGCGGGCTCCCCTTGCTCGAGATCACCGACCTCATCGTCGACTGTGACCCCGACACGCTCGAACGCCGGCCGGTGCGGCGCGACGCGGTGGTCGAGAAGCTTGCGTCGTTGGGTCAGCGACGGGCGGCGAAGCTGGTCGCGAAGCTGCCGGTGCGCGACGGCATTCTCGACGAGGCACAGGTCGATGCGCTGTTCGTGCGGGCGCACACTGAGCTGCAACGGCTGGAAGAAGAGTTCATGCAGGGTGACCGGGTGCGATCGCTGTTGGCCCCGCTGATCGAGGTGCTGCGGGAATCGAAGGTGCCCGGGCCGTACCGGGTGGTCGATGTGGGGTGCGGGCTGGGGTACGTGACGCGGTGGCTGGCGGCGCGCGGAAACCTCGGCGCGGACGTCGAGCTCTACGGCTGCGACTACAACCGGGCGCTGGTCGCGGCGGCGTCGGAAGCGGCGAAGGGCGAACGGCTGCGCTGCGAGTTCAAGGTCGCAAACGCGTTTCGGCTGGCAGACCCGGCGACGATCTTCACGTCGTCGGGCTTCCTGCATCATTTCCGCGGGCCGCACCTGGCGCAGATGTTCCGCGAACAGGACGCGGCCGGGGCCCAGGGGGTGCTGCACTTCGATGTGAAGCGCACGTGGCTGGCGCCGCTGGGGGCGTGGCTGTTTCACGAGAGCCGGATGCGGGAAGCCATCGCGCGGCACGACGGAACGTTGTCGGCGATCCGCGCGCACCCGGCCCAGACGCTGCTGGGCGCGGCAAAGGAAGGAGCGCCCGGGCTGCGCTTCACCCTCTTCGACGGCAAGGTCGGGCCGCTGCCGATCTTGCGCACGATGCACGCGCTGGTCGGCGTGCGGCCGCCGTGGGCGGATGCGCTGACGTCGAAGCTGAACACGGGTCGGCTCGGGGCGTTCGCGTGACGGCGGGCGGGCGATGATCGCCGCCGCGCTTTTGGGGCTGCTCGCCGTCCTCGACGCCGGGTTCTGCGGCTTCCGTGACGCCGCGGGCCGCGATCGCCGAATCGACAAAGCGCCGTACTACCGCGCCGCCGTTCGCAGGGGCATGGCGCTCGGGCTCGGACTGCTCGCGATCGCCTTCGTCCCGATCGCGCTCATCGGAACCTGGCCCGATCTGTTCCACGTCGCCGGCCGAATGGTGCAGGTCTACGGCGCCTACGCCCTGCTGGTCGTGGCCGCGCTGGGCGTGTACCTGGTGTTGGAAGGGGACGCGCGAACCCTGGCGACGGTCGCCATCCTCGGCCCGTTCACGCTGCTCCGCCCCCTGGTGATCGCCGCAGGCGGTGTCTGGGGCGCAGTCGAAGCGGAGCACGGAACCACGGCCGTGGTTGCCTGCGCTGCCGCCACCGCGATGATCACCTTCGAACCGCTGCTTACGGCTTCAAGGACGCGCAGTCTGCGCCGCCCGTCAGCATCCGGACCTGTAGGGGAAGCTTCGCGCCCTTCTTGAAGGCCTTCCACTCGGCCTCGGGCTTGTCGCAGGTGTACTTCGCGTTCTCGGGCCCGCTGAGCGTGACGATGTACTCCTGGCTCTTCGCCCCTTCCCGCTCGCAGCCTTTGCACGTGCCCGGCTGACGCAGCGACACCGCCGGCCACGCCGGAACATCTTCGAGCCCGCCCTGCGCCGTCACCCCGCGGGTCCTCTTCCACCGGTCGACCGTGTAGCGGCACTTGTCGTCGTAGACGGGCTCGCTTCTGTACTTCGGCTCGCAGACATTCTTCCGTTCGAAGGTGCCGTCGCCGCGATCGACGTCCTTCGTGTGGCAGGTCTCGCCGTCCGCCACCTTCCTCGTCGACCGCTGTTCCTTCGAGCAGCTCGTCGAATACGCGTCGCCCGGCACCGCGTCGCGCCAGGCGGACTCGTTCACCGACTGCAGCGCTTCGATCGCGACCTCGCGCTTCCAGCTGTGGCCTTCGACGGTCGCGGTGACTTCCTTCTTCCACAGCACACCCACCGTCAGCAGGCCGAGCACGAGCACGCCGCCGCCAATCACTGCCTTCACCGCGAGGCCCAGCCCCGGCTTCCTGGCGGCGACGGGAACAGGCGCCGCGACGGGCAGGTTGCTGCGCTCGGCCACCTGCTTCACCGCGGCCGCCTCGTTCAGCGGGCTGCCGCAGTGCCGGCAGTTGTTGGCCTTTGCGCCGTTGGGCGTGCTGCACGCGGGGCACTTGAGATCCACGCCTTCGAAGTCGTGGTTGGCGGCGACTTCCTTGCCGGCTTCGGGGAAGTAGCGCTTCGTCTCGTCCTGGGGCGCTCCGCAGCTGGGGCAGTAGCGGTTGGTTTTACCCAGCAGGGCCGTGGTTCCGCAGAACCCGCAGTCCCACAGCATCTCGAATACGCCGCCGCTCGATTCGGCCATCGCTTAGAGCTTCAAGTCCGGCACGCTGATGATGCGCGCCTCGAGCTCGACGGGCCGGCCGCTGTGATCCGTGGCGAGGTGAATCACCGTCGCGTCTGGAAATTTCCTCGCGTAGTCGTTCGCGTGCGTCGGCTCGTTGTCGAACGCCGCGATCACCGTGCCCATCTTCGCGAGCTCGGCGTGGGCGCTGACCTTGTACGCGTCATCGCTTTCGCGAAGGCTCGGCTTCATCACCAGCGACACCGAGCCGCCAGGCACCGGCATCTTGCACTTCTCCATCGCCTTCACCGAGCCCGCGCGCATCTCTTCGTGGCGGCCCGTGACGTAGACGACCTGCGCCCCCGTCTTCACCGACGCCGCGAGGTAGTCGGACGCGCCGGGGACTTCGATGTCATCGACGCAGTACTCGGACGTGAAGAACTTGCTGCCCCAGAAATTCTTGGCGTCCTGGTAGTGCTTCTCGGTGAGCTCGGGGCTCAGGCCGCACGCCAGCATCGCGGCCTTCAAGTCCCACCCGCTGTCCCAGTGCTTCGGCTCGCAGGCCTCGAGCGCGGCGATGCTCAGCTCCTGACCGTACTCGCGCAGGATCCGCGACTGGCGTGGGCGGTTGTCGAAGACGGTGGAGTCGAGGTCGAACACCAGCAGGCCTTTGCTGCCGGCCTTCGTCGCCTGGTCGAGCACGGCTTTGAGCTTCTGCTTGTAGTCGGGTGCGACGCGGCTCTTGAAGTCAGTCATGAAGCGCGCCGATTTACACCGGACGCAGCGGGGGCGCGACCCCTTCGAGCTGTTCCTTAAGCGAACCGCAGCATTCGCTTGATCCCGTTTCGATCGAGCACCAGCCGCACCAACTGCACCGTGGTGTGCTTGTGCTCGCCGTCGTCGACCGAGAAGCGGAACGCGAGGTCGAGCTGGTAGCTCTTGGCCGCCTTCACCTTGTTGACGGTGAAGTCTTCGAGGTCGACGTATTCCATCGCCGATTCGGGGTCGTCCATGTCGCGCAGCAGGCGATCGATGTTGAGGCGAATGATGTCGGTGACGCCCGTGATGATGCCGTCGTCGCCGAGGCGCGGCAGCATGTCCGAGTCGAGGATGATCTTCTTCTGGTACCGGATCACGGTCTCAGAGAGCTCGCCCTGGCTCACGGTGATGAAGTCGTCGGTGCGCCGCAGCCGCAGGACTTCGTCGGGAATTCCAGTGGGCGCGTAGTCCACCTTCTCTTTACAGACGCCGACACGGTCTTGCGTCACGGGATCCATGATGCGCGTGGTGCGGTCGAACAGGTGCCGGGCCGCGAACGAAGAGAAGACGCGGCGGGCGCCTTCCTTGATGCGATCTTTGAACATGTAGCCGACGACGAGTACGAGGAAGAAGTTGAGGCTCGCCTGCGGAATGCGGTTCTGAGCCACGAAGAGAACGGAGGTCGCGAACGCCATCGCGAGGCCGGCGGCGATCGCGAACAGCACCTCTTCCCAGTTGCGGCGGCCCGAGGCGCGGCGAACCTTGAGGAAGAGAATGTTCATGCAGAACTTCTTCAAGAAGCCGACGCGGTGCGTGTATTCCTCGTTGTCGCCGGTGGGGCTGATCACCGAACGCAGCTTGTGATCCTTGCGGTAGCGCTCGTCGTTGACGACCTGCGACATCAGCTCTTTGCGCAGCTCGACGTAGAGGCCCGACCGCGGCATCTGATCCATCTCGACCACCGTCTTGCGAAAGAACTGTTCGACGGTGAGGCTCATGTACTCGTCGACCAGGCGAAAGGACGCCTTCGTGCGTTCGTCCAGCGGGTACTTCTCACCCAGCACCTTCGTCACCGTGCGGTAGCGACGAAGAATTTCCTGCACCGCCTTGATCGAGCTGCGGGCAAGCAGGTCCAGCGATTCCACGGTGCCGGGCTTCGCGCGCTCGGGCGCACCGAGCGACGGGGCAATCACCGCACAGTTGTCGTACATCGCCTTCGAGAACCGGCGGCAGACGCCGCGGAACACGCAGCTGAGCATCTTCGCGTCGTAGATGACGTTCGACTGGCCACCGCCGCCCTGCAGGCCCAGGGCCACGCGTTCTTCCAGCTGCACCAGCGGCGAGTGCGAGCCGTCGAGGATCTCGTCGAAGTCGAGCGTCGGCGTCTTCAGCCGAACGTAGTTGTGAATGTCGGCGTAGAAGGATTCGCGCGGGTACGTGTCGGGCGTGATGTTCAGCTGCGCCGGGATGAACATCCACGTATCGACGAAGTAGGCGCTGCTCGAGTCGGTGCCGCTGGGCTGGTACTCGAGCTTCAGCTCGAACTGCTTGCGGTCATGGACGTCCAGCCGGTTTTCGAGCAGCGGCTGGGCGAGCGGCTGTCTCACAGGCCGCAACTTATGTCACAAGTCTGTGACCTGCGAATCCCTCGGAATTCAAGGCATCCTGAGACTAGGGTGCGCGCCCATGCCGAGTTGGCTCGAGAAGCTGCTCCCGATTGTGTTGTTGCTGGCGGCGATCGCCGTCGTCTTGAACCGGCTGCCGAAGGTCGAGCTCGGGCACAGCGCCGCCTTCAAGCGCCGGCGGGTGCTCAACTGGTTCCCGCTGGGCCTCACCTACGCCTTTCTCTATTTCGGCCGCTACAACCTGTCGGCCAACGCGTCGGCGCTGGACAAGCTGGGGCTCTTGTCGAAGGCCGAGTTCGGGCGCATCGATGGGTGGGCGTCGGCAGTCTACGGCATCGCGTTTTTGCTCAACGGCCCGCTGACGGACATCTGGGGTGGGCGGGCGACGATTCTCATTTCGGCGGCCGGCTCGGCCCTGATGAACCTCGCGATGGGCCTGGTGCTGTCGCAGGCGCAGGCCGGGACGTTGGCCCACGACGACGTGGTGCTGTGGATGACGATCACGTCGACGCTGAACATGTACTTCCAGAGCTTCGGCGCGGTCTCGATCGTGAAAGTGAACGCGCCCTGGTTCCACGTGAAGGAACGCGGAATTCTCGGGGCCACCTTCGGCATCCTGATCTCTCTGGGCCTCTACTTCGCCTACGACTGGACCCGGCTGATCTTCACCGAGGCCGGCCCGACCTGGGCGTTCTACGTGCCTGCGATGGTGCTGGGCGCCTTCGCGGTGCTCGACTTCTTCATCATTCGCGACACGCCCTCGAAAGCGGGCCACCCGGACTTCGACACGATGGACGCCAGCAGCGGCGCCGAGTCGCTGACGCTGTGGCAGATCGCCAAGCGCATCCTCAGCCAGAAGGTGATCTGGATCATCGTCGCGATCGAGTTCTGCAGCGGCTTCCTGCGCAACGCGGTGATGAAGTGGTACCTGATCTACGCGGACAAGATTGGCGAGGGGCAGAACTTCGTCTCGAAGAACTGGGGCGTCGTCCTCTGCGTCGCTGGCATCCTGGGCGGCGTCTTCGCGGGCGTGATTTCCGACAAGGTGTTCGACTCGCGCCGCGGGCCTGTCGCCTCCGTTCTCTACGCGGGCATCACGGTCGGCTCGATCATCACCCTCTTCGCCCTGGGCAGCCCCATCGCGGGCTGGTCGGTGGTCGGCATGTCGCTGTGCGTGATCGGCGTCCACGGCATGCTCTCGGGCACGGCGTCGGCCGACTTCGGTGGCCGCAAGGGCGCGGGCATCGCGACGGGCATCATCGATGGCTTCGTCTACTTCGGCTCGGCGACGCAGGCCTTCCTCTACGCGGCGATCACCCCATCGGGCGACGCGGCGAAGGATCCGGCGAACTGGAAGAACTGGCCCATCGCGATGATCCCGGTCGCGATCGTGGGCCTCGCGCTGGCGACCCGCGTGTGGAACGCGAAGCCGAAGTCGAATGCACCGCCGTCGGCCCCCGTCGCGGCGGCCGTCAAACCCTAAATCGGGCCGGCCTTCAGGTAGTCCTGCAGGGGCTTCACGCCGAGGGGGCCCTTCGCCAGCGCCTCGAGCGCCTCGACCGCCATGCGCGCCGACTGCACCGTCGTGTAGTACGGCAGCCCGCGCATCAGCGCTTCGCGGCGAATCGAGAAGCTGTCGGAAATTTCCTTGCTGCCGAACGTGGTGTTGATGACGAGCACGATCTGCCCGTCGACGATCTTGTCGACGATGTTCGGGCGGCCTTCCGTCACCTTCAACACCGCTTCCGCGCCGACGCCCTTGTTCTTCAGGTAGCCGTGCGTGCCCGACGTCGCCACCAGCGTGAAGCCCAGCGCGTTCAAGCGCCGGCCCAGGTCGACCAGCGCCGGCTTGTCTTCGTCCTTCACCGACATGAAGACCTTGCCAGCCTTTGGCAGCTTCACTCCGGCGGCCAGCTGCGCCTTGGCGAACGCGGCAGGGAAATCGTTGGCCAGCCCCATCACCTCGCCCGTCGACTTCATCTCGGGCCCGAGAATCACGTCGACGCCCGAGAAGCGCGCGAAGGGAAACACGGCTTCCTTCACCGCCTTGTGCGCGAACTCGACCGAGCCCTTGTATCCGAGCTCAGGCAGCGTCTTGCCGACCATGCAGAGCGCCGCGATCTTCGCCAGCGGCACCCCCGTCGCCTTCGACACGAACGGCACGGTGCGCGACCCGCGCGGGTTCACCTCGAGGATGTAGATGACCTTCCCCTGAATCGCGAACTGCACGTTCATCAGGCCGACGACGCCGAGCTCTTTGGCGAGCACCG
>JAYUXE010000474.1:0-1948 GCA_043753165.1 Archangiaceae bacterium
TGGGTTTCGATGGGTTGTGCTGCGGCGCAGGTGCGCGAAAAGGCGCAAGACCGCAGGGCGCTGCGAGAGGACGGCCGCGAGAAGCGGGACGACCGCCACGACGCGCTGGCGCTCGAGAATCTGCTGGCCCGGTTCGATGCGGCGCGGGTGCGAAATGACCCGCTCGCGCTGACGGGCATCACCCAGGAGCTGAAGCGGCGCGTCGAGCGCGAAGTCGTCGAGGGCCGCGTCGAGCTCGGAAAGGACGGCCGCGAGATTCGGCAGGACAAGCGTGAAGTGGTGCGCGACGGAACGCGGGACGACCGGCGCGATCTGCGCGGTGACCGGCGAGATGCCCTGGTGGAAGCCGGCGGCCTGGTGCGGGTGAAGGCTATCAACCTCGAGCTCGCAGGCCTGGTGAATCGGGTCGACCCGGCCAGCCTCGACCGCACGCGCGCGCTCATGGCCGAGCTGATTGCGCTGGGGTGGAATGAGCTCGGGCAGGATCGCCGCGAGACGCGCGAAGATCGCCGCGAGCTGCGTGAAGACCGACGGAACTAGAGCTGCTGTTTGCGCCACATCGTGGCGTAGGCACCGTTAAGGGCACGCAGCTGGGCGTGCGTTCCCTGCTCGACCACCCGGCCCGACTGCAGCACGACGATGTGGTGCGCGCGGGCGATGGTCGACAGGCGGTGCGCGATGACCAGCGCGGTGCGGCCCGCGACGGCCTGGTCGAGCGCACGAAGCACGGTGGCTTCACTTTCGGCGTCGAGGTTGCTGGTCGCTTCGTCGAGGATCAGCAGCGTCGCCCCTGACAGCACGGCGCGGGCGAGACAGAGCCGCTGCTTCTGGCCACCCGAAAGTGTCACGCCGCGTTCCCCCAGCACCGTGTCGTAGCCATTCGGAAGCGCTGCGATGAAGCCGTCGGCGTCGGCGATGCGGGCCGCGGCTTCGATTTCTGTGCGCGAGGCGGTGGGCCGCCCGACTGCCAGATTGTCGGCCACCGAGGCAGCGAACAGCAGCGGCTCTTGCGTGACGAGCGCGAGCTGCGCGCGGACGCTGTCGAGGGTGGACTCGCGAACGTCGACGCCATCGAAGAGCACGCGGCCTGCTTGCGGCGACTCGAAGCGCATCAGCAGCGACGCGAGGGTCGATTTGCCGCTGCCGCTCTCGCCGACCAGCGCGGTGACTTCACCAACGCGAAGCTGAACGTCGACGCTGTCGAGGGCCGGACGGTCGCCCCACGCAAAGCGCACGGCTTCGAAGGTGACGCCCTGCTTCAACGTGGCGGGGGTTCGCCCGGCGTCCAGCGGCGCAGGAAGGCCGAAAATTGCGTCGAGCCGTTCGAGCGCGGCGACGGCGGCGACCCCGAACTGGCTCACGCGGCCGAGATCCTTCGCGGGTTGGTAGAGCAGGATGATCGCAGCCAGAAAAGACACCAGCGCCTCGGGCGCGACGAGGTCGGTCGAGAAGGCGAAGAGCAATGTGCCGGCGATGGCGGCGGCGGCGAGCAGTTCCATCAGGCCGGGCAAGGCGGCGCGGGTCCAGGCAGCGCGAGACAGCGAGTGCTGCAGCGCGCGGGTGCGATCTTCGAAGCGGCGCAGCTCGAGGCTTTGCGCTCCGAAGACCTGCAACGTCTTCAGTGCGCCGATGCCTTCCTGCAGCTGCGCCGACAGCGCGCCGACGCCCGACTGGGCCTCTCGCACGCGGCGAAGCAATGAAGCGGTGAGGCGCGCGGCCGGCCAGATGGCGACCGGCACCGCGATGAGCGCGATCAAAGACAGCTGCCACGAAAGCGACACGGCGACCGCGACGAGGATCGCGATCTGCAACGTGTCGCGCAGCCACGACGCCATCGCATAGGTCGCCGCGACCTCGACTGCCGCGACGTCGGCCGTGAACCGGCTCAGCAGGTCGCCCGATCTCTGCTGCGACGACTGCCGTGGCGAGAGCGCGAGGTAGCGGGCGA
>JAYUXE010000475.1:0-4806 GCA_043753165.1 Archangiaceae bacterium
GGCGTCAACACCCGGGTACCGTGGTACAGCGCGCTGTCGACGAGGCGTTTGAACACTTGCGGTCAGGCCTTCTGTTTCTTGCGTTCAGGGTACCGGTTCACGCGGAAAGACGGCATCCACAGAATCTTCCCGAGGCCACCCGAAGCGACGCAAAGAAAGCGCTTCGAGAGCTCGGGCTTCACCATGCTGGTCGCGACGGCCAGGGCGGCGCCGACGGAGGCCTGGACGGCTCCGAGCGCCATCCACATCGCGGCTTCGGGACGATTCGGATGCTCGGGCATCACGCACACAGACGTGCGCACCTGCCCCGCGCTGAACCGCCGCTTCAGCAGAAACCGCATCGTGTGCCGGTCGGCCCCGAAGTACTCGATGACGCGCGCCGCAGGCGCCCACTGCAATCGCTTGCCCTCGGCAATCAGGTGTCGAATCAGCGCCGAGTCTTCGCCGCCCGAAAGGCCGAGCGCAGGGTTGAACGGCGCGGCGGTATCGAAGCAGCCGCGCACGAACAGCGAGTTGCCCGACCCCAACGACGCCACCCGCCACACCGGCACGGGCCCCGCAGGCTCGGGGAAATCGCGCGTCATCTCACCTTCGAAGAGCGCGGCGTCGCCGCGTGGAGCTCCTTCGAATTTCCCCTTCACGGCCCCGAACACGACGTCGGCGGCCGACACCCGCTGTGCCTCGACGAGCGCGGCCAGCCAGCCGGGCTCTGCCTCTTCGTCGTCGTCGAGAAACGCAATCAGCTTTCCTGCAGCCGAAGCGAGGCCCCGATTTCGCGCAGCCGAGACGCCCGGAACCGGCTCGTGAATCCAGCGAAGGGTCAGCTGGGCGTTTTCTGCCTGGGCGGCTTCGACGGTGGCCTGCGCGGCGCCGTTGGACGAGTTGTCGACCACGACCGCCTCGAAATCCGCAAGCGCGATGCCCACTTGCGCCTGACAGCTGCGCAGCGCGCGAAGCAAGGCGTCGGGGCGCCGAAAGGTGGGGATGACGACGCTGACGACCCGCGCGAACAAGGTTGCAGATAGTAGTCGGATGCCTGGGTGGGCGTTATTGAAGCTGAATGAAGCCCGTCACCGTCTACAGCACGAACTACTGCCCCTACTGCCGCCAGGCCGAACGCTTCCTCACCGACCGCGGCGTGAAGTTCGAGAACATCGATGTCACCACCGACGACGAGCTGCGCGCGAAGCTGGTCGAGCTGAGTGGCCAGCGCACCGTGCCGCAAATTTTCATCGACGGGAAACCCATCGGTGGCTACTCGGACATGATGGCGCTTCAGCGCAAAGGCCAGCTGGACGCGCTGCTCAACGGCTGACGCGTTCGAGCTCGTCGATGAGCAGGCCCCCGACCTTTCGAACGCGCGGAATGTCCCAGGCCGACTTCGCGCAGACCAGGTAGACGCGGCTGGTCGCGTTGGGTCCGAGCTCGACGTTCAACGGCACGAGCGAGGTGGGCCGGGAGAAGCGATGGCGAACTTTGGGCATCACCATGGCGCCAACGCCGGCGCAGACCGCGGCGTATTGAACGAGGAAGTTGTCGGACGTGAAGGCCGCGCGGAAGCCGGGAATCGCCGCCTCGAGCTGCGGATTTGGCGCCATTGCGTCCAGCGGAGGCGCCCATGCCACCCACGGAATGTCCGACCACTTCGGCTTCTTCGGCAGCTTCTGCGCCAGCGAACGGGACACGAACACGGCGTTCTCGCGTTCCAGCGTGTAGAGCACCTTCAGCCCTTCTGACTTCTCGAGCTTGAGCCTCAGCGCGAGGTCGGCTTCACCGCGCGACAGGTCGAGGTACGTCATCGCCGAGATGACTTCGAGGCGAAGCCCGGGGTGCTTCTGCGCAAGCCACCCCGCAAACGGAGCGAGGAAGTCGAACGACAAAAACGGGCTCGCCGTCACCCGCACCAGGCCCGCTGGCACCTGATCCACCTTCTCGGCGGCGCGCCCCACCTCACCTGCCCACTCGGCCATCTTCTTCGCAGGCTCGAGCAGCCTTTCTCCTGCGGCGGTGAGGGCGGCGCCATCGACGCTGCGGCGGAACAGCGCGGCGCCCATCGCGTACTCGAGCGCGGCGAGGCGGCGCGTGACGGTGGGCTGCCCAATGCGCAGCAGGCGAGCGCCCCCACTCAGTGAGCCAGCTTCAGCGACGGCGAGGAACAGGCGAAGGTCATCCCAGGCGATATCCATAATTGGATGACATCATCGCAAATCAGCCAGTTTCCATCCATTCTTTGATGGCGCATATCTACCCCCATGCGAATCCTCCTTTTCACGATGCTGCTCACCAGTTGTGCCGCGACCAACCACCCGAGCCAGAAGTCGGCGCTGGGCACTGCCCGTTCATCAGACGACCTGCTGGCGGTGCTCGATGTGCCCGGTGATGTGGTGGTCGAGACCATCAACAGCACCGACTGGCAGGTCGACCGCGGCGGGTTGATCAACCTCGAGCACCCGAAGGCGAAAGCGGCCGGCCTCACCGACGGCCCCGAGCCGATTCAGATCTACTTCCACGTCATTCGCCACCCGACGAAGGGCACCTTCATCGTCGACACCGGCGTCGAGACCGCGCTGCGCGACGACCCGAGCAAGTCTGCGCTGAGCTGGCTGCTGCTGAAATACCTGAAGCCCGAGACGCTGAAGGTGCACATGCCGCTGGGCGAGTGGATCTCGAAAGAGCCGCAGCCCCTTTCGGGCGTCTTCCTCACCCACGTGCACTTCGATCACATCACCGGCATGGCCGACGTCCCGAAGGGCACCGCGGTCTATTCGGGTCCGGGTGAGGCAGAAGCGTCGGCGGCGATGAACATGGCCACGCAGGGCACCGCGAATCGCGCGATGGCAGGCAAGGCGGCCATCAGCGAATGGCAGTACGCGCCCGACACGGCGGGCCGGTTCGAAGGCGTCATCGACGTGTTCGGCGATGGGCTCGTCTGGGCCATCTGGATGCCGGGCCACACGCCGGGCTCGACCGCCTACCTCGTGCGGACCGCCAGCGGCCCGGTGCTGCTGACGGGCGATGTGACGCACACGCGCTGGGGCTGGGACAACGACGTCGAGCCGGGCACCTTCACGTCCGATGGGCCGAAGAGCGTCGAGAGCTTTCGCAAGCTGAAGGCGTTCGCGCTCGAGCACCCGAACATGTCCGTGCGGCTTGGCCATCAGCAGTAGTTGCCGTCGCTCACGCCGCGGCGAGCTTCGACTGAATGGCGCGGCGCAGGTCGTCTTGCCGGTACGGCTTCTCGAGACACTCGACGGTCGACGTTTCGAGGAACTTCTGCGTCTCGGGGGTGAACGCTCCACCGGTGACGAAGATGAAGGCGTGGGCGGCGGGGTTCCCGCGCTTCTGCAGCTCGAGGTAGAGGTCGATGCCATTCATGCTGGGCATCATCACGTCGCAGAGCACGACGTCGAAGTGGGTGGCTCCGGATTCGATCAGCTCGAGCGCGGCGTGGCCACTGCTGACCCAGCGCACGTCGTGGTCCTTCTGCAACGAACGGCACACCGCCTTGCCCACCATCGCTTCGTCGTCGACCACCAACACGCGCGGCGTCGTCGACAGCGCCGGCACGACAGCCAGCAGAGGCGGCACCACGACCTTCGCCGGCACCACCGCAGGCGGCAGACGCACCCGCAGCAGGCAGCCGCCCTGCGCGCCGTCGAGCACCGTGATGTCACCATTCATCGCCGAGATGAGGCCGTGGCAAATCGAGAGGCCGAGCCCGGGCCCCACGCCTTGCGGCTTGGTGGTGAAGAAAGGGTCGAACACGCGGGCGCGCAGGTCGGCAGGAATTCCGGGGCCCGTGTCTTCGACTTCGATGGTCGCCCAACCTTCTGCGTCGGTGCCAATGCGAACCCAGATGCGGTGCCGATCGCGCTCGTCGCCTTTCAGCGCCTGCGCCGCGTTGACGATCAGGTTGAGCACCACCTGGCCGAGCTTCGCTTCGTGCGCCATCACCTTCGGCGCCGCCTGGAAATCCTTCACCAGAATCGCGCGGTAGCGAACCTCGTTCCACGCCATGCCCAGCGTCGCTTCGATCAGCGGCTCGAGCGCAATGGCCTGAGCGACCCCATCGTCGACGCGCGAGAAGTGTTTCAGGTCACGAACGATGACGCGCACGCGTTCGACGCCATCGAGCGCGTCGCTGAGCACTTCGAACACTTCGTCGAGGTTCTTCGCACCCCCCTTCAGCTCGGACACCGCGTACTCGAGGTTCGACTTGATGAAGGCCAGCGGGTTGTTGATTTCGTGCGCGACGCCCGCGGCCAGGGTTCCGACCGACGCCATGCGGTCAGACATGGCGAGCTTCGCCTTGAGCCTGTGCTGCTCGGTGACGTTTTCCATCGCGCCGAGCATTCGCACCGGCCGACCATCGCCGTTGGTGAGGATGAAGCCACGCGCGAGAAAGGAAGCAAAGGTGCCGTCGCCAAGCCGGAAGCGGAACTCGCATTTCCAGTTCGAGCCTTCGGAGATCGCCCTGTCGATGTGAGACCGCGCTTGGGTCACATCTTCGGGGTGCAATTGCTCGAGCCACCAGTTGCCCGAAGTGCCCAGCTGGCCGGGGGCGTAGCCAAGCGCGGCCGCGGTGCCTTCATGCCAGTGGATGTTCGAGGTCGCGAGGTCGACTTCCCAGTGGATGTCACCCGTCGCCAGCGCGAGCAGCCGGAACCGTTCATCGGCGCGACCATGCTCACGGGCGGCGATCGCGACCGAAATCATCCCGGCGATGGTGGCAGCGAAGTCTTCTTCCTCGTCTTTCCACTGACGCGCTTCACCGGCGTGCTCGTGCACCAGCACGCCAAAGAGCTG
>JAYUXE010000476.1:0-4805 GCA_043753165.1 Archangiaceae bacterium
CGAAGTGCCGCAAGTGCTCGGTTTGCTTCAGGAAGTGGGTGGACTTTCGTGGCCGAAGGGTTGCTAGATGGCCGCAGAAGAATGATGCGATCTCTCTTCATGCTCGGGCTGCTCAGCGCGACGGTGTCGTCGGCGCAGAACATCAAGCTGTCGTACGAAACCGCCGACGTGACGGCCAAGCGGTTCAACGCCAAAGACTGCAACCTGACCATCAACGTCAACTGGACGAACACGGCGCTGGTTGGCCTTTGCGCGTCGACGGACTTGAGAATCTGGGCCTCGGAGCTCGAGTGTCAGGATACGGCCGGAACCTCAGACTTCGTCTTCGCTACCATTTCGCAGTCGCAGCTCTCAGCCCGCGCAGGCACGGGCTCGCTGACGGTGTCCCAGCTTCCGGGCTTCAGGAACAGCGACGCAGGGGTGCAGTGCGGCGCGGACGGGGTCGAAAGGTCGCACCGGATCTGTGGCGGGTACAAGCTTGCCGGCACCGGTGTCGCGGGGTGCACCAACGCCCAAACGAATTCGCTGAGCGCGGTTTACGACACGAAGGCGCCGGTCGCTCCGACGATTACGGTCGACGCGCAGGACACGGGGCTGCTGGTGAAGTTCAGCGCGTCCAGCGACACCTCGGTGGTGCACGTCTTCGTTCGCGAGCAGGGCTCGGCAGGCAGCTTCATCGAGAAGGGTCAACTGGCGGCGATCACGGGCAGCTCGGTCAAAATCAGCGGTTTGACGAATGACGTCGCGTACGAAGTGGTCGCGCAGTCGGAAGACGCCGCGGGAAACTTCAGCGTGAACTCCGAAGTCATCACCGCAACTCCGAGACTGACGCTGGGCTTTTACGGGCGGTACCGCGAAGCGGGTGGCTCTGACACGGCGGGCTGTACGGCCGTCGGCGGCTTGCCGATTCTTCTCGCGGGCGGGCTCTGGTTGTTGCGCAGGAAAAGGAACTCATAAATGCGCTTCTTCGGCTTGATGGCTGCGCTGCTCGCTTCCCAGGCGTTCGCGGGTGAAGTGTTCGGCGCCTCGGAACAGACCTTCGCGTTCGAGGTGAAGCTCGGGCCGCACCGGCCGCTGATTGATCGCGAGTTCCCTGGCATCGCGACTGAAGGCGCTGCCGACCCGTACTACCGGACCTTCGGGCCCAGCTTCATGCTGATGGGCGAGATTGAGGTCGACTACCAGTTCCTGCGCCCGTTCAACGTGGGGTCGGTGGCCCTCGCGTTCTCGATTGGCTACGCCGAGAAGTTCGCCGCCGCCGTCGACGCCACGAGCAAGCTTCCCGCGAAAGAGAGCACGGGGCTTCGGCTGATTCCGATGAAGGTGCAGGCCGTCTACCGGTTCGACTGGCTGGCCCAGCGCCACAACATCCCTCTCGTGCCGTACATCAAGGGCGGCTTCGTCGCCGAGCCGTGGATGTCGGTGAAGGGCGGAAAGACCGAGCTCGTCGACGGCCGCGAAGCGTTCAGCACGCGGTTCGGCCTCGCCGCCACGGTCGGCATCGCATTTCAAATCGACTTCCTCGACCCGCGGCTCGCGCGCGACTTCGACACCAGCGCGGGCGTGAACCACACCTACCTCATCGCGGAATGGGCGATCACCGAGGTGAACAACTTCGGGCAGCAGAACGCCGCCGGCAAACCCATCGGAATGGACCTGTCGAGCCGCAACGTGTTCTTCGGCCTCGCGGTGGAATTCTAAAGTCGTCGGGGCATGTTACGAAGCGCGCGTGGCTCGCGTCGCTCCACTGTGTTTCGTCCTGCTGCTGGCCGGCTGTCACCGGGTCCTGCGCGAGACGAAGATCCCCGGGCTGATCGACACCGGCGTCTTAGTCGAGTTCAACGCTGAAGCTCCGCTGACCTGGGACTTCGGCGATGGCACCCCCCGTTCGCCGAATCCGAAGCACGCGTTCGCGAAGGCCGGGAAGTACGTGGTGCAGGGCTTCGATCGCGACTTGCTGGCCGAGCGCGTCGAGGTGGTGGTGGTGCCGAGGCCGCTGGTGCGCGCAGTGCCCGAAGACACCGAGTCGCTGGCGTGGGCGCCGTCGCTGAAAGAAGACCTGGGCCCGACGGTCGATTTCTTCGAGAAGGTCGCAGGGCCGACCAACACGCAGAAGGCGCTGGAAGAATCGTGGCTGCCGGCGCTCGCAGTCGAGCTCTCGCTGGGCGACGGCACGGTGGTGGATCCGCAGGAAGGCGTCGGGTTGATGCAGCTGCCGGGGTTTGCTGGGCAGGTTGCGTTGCTCGGAGTCGTCGATGCCGATCGCGCGATGCAGGCGCTGGCGCAGCGGCTCGTCGCGTCCGGAGCAGAAGAAGATCCCAGGACTGACGACGGCCTTCGCATCTTCTCGGGCGCCTGGGGCACCGCGGTCGCGTTCGCCGATCGCGGCTACCTCTACCTGGTGTTGCCCGAGGCCGAGTCGGGCCCGAACGAAGTGCTCAAGGTCGTGCAGCGCATTCGCGGCATCGGTTCGTTGGGGCTGCAGGCGTACGCGCCCTTCGCCGAGTCGTACGCGACGCTGGCCAACGGGAACCTGTGTCTGTTCGCGCACGAGACGCGCGCGACGATTCCGGGCCGGCGTGCGCCGCTGGTCCAGTCGGTCGTGGCCGGCCTTCGGGTCGGGGCGCGCAGTGCGACCGTCGAAGGCACGCTGCGCACGGCCCGGCCGCTGGCGCGCGAGCTGGTGCCGCCGGCGATCTTCGCCCGAGGAGCCGAATCGCCGGTGGCTGCGCTGAAGCTCTCGGTGCCGTCTGATGAGCTGGCCGACTTCCTTTTTTCCCCCGGCAGCAATGGGCAGAGGCCGGCGCTGCTGAAGCGGTTGACGCTGCAAGGGGTCGACACGAACGCGGCGCTCGAGTCGTTCACGGGCGAGCTCGGGGCGCTGGCGTGGTTCGACGCCGAAGGGTTCTTGCGGAATTTGATCAGTGGCACGGGGACTCCGAGCTGGCGGGGCGTGGTGCACCTGATTGCCGGCATTCGTGAACGGGAAGACGTGGCGCCGCTGGTGAGCGCGCTGTTGGGCGGCCCGGTGCGCGCTCCGTTCGCCGATGATCGCGACGCGTTGCTGTGGCAGCGAAAGGTGTCCAAGACGACGGCGACGATTGCGCTGACGCCGAAGTCGTTGATGGTGCGCAGCGGCGAGACCAGTGGGCCGCGCACGAACGTGGATCTGGGCAAGGACTTCGGCGAACGCTTTCAGGGCGCGTTCGGGCCGGGGCACAGCTCGCTGATGATCGACGTGGGGCAGTTGAAGCGCGAGCTCGATCTGCCGCGCATCATCAAGGGCCTGGACCCGACGAAGGTCGTCACGGTGCAGGGGCTCAGCTCGGCGTTTCTGGATCAGGTGCCGATCGACACCCTGGTGCTCGACTTCGTGCCCCAGGGAAACGGCGGAAAAATCTGGGGCATGGTCACGCTGCGAGAGCGGTGAACGCCCTTACCCGCTCGGAGCCTCAACGGGGCAGCAGCCGCAGCTTTTCGATCAGCGACACCGGACCCGGGCAGGCGGTGGCGTGACAGGCCAGACATCCACCCACCACCGCCTCGTAGGCCGCACGCGGATCTTTCGGGTGCAAGTCGAGGTTGCGGACGAGCTGCAGGTAGGTGACGGCGCTGGCGTCAAACACGGCGTTGCGATCTTCGAGGCCGGTGGGCCAGGCGCAGCGGATCTTGCGGTGCTTCGAAAACATCGGCGCGGTGGGCTCGCCTTTTTCGATCGCGACGCGCGCGGTCTCGAGGTCCGCCTTCATCGCGCGCATCAACGTCGCGAGCTCGCTGGCCCCGTTCTGGTTCACTTCAGAAGGGATGAGGTGGCCCGGGCTGCCGGGCACCCCGGGGACGAGTGCGGTGTTGCCCGTGCACTCGGGCTCAGCGGGTCCGGCGTCGGGCGCGGGCGTGCGCTGGCAGGCGGGCAGCAGGAAGAAGAGGAGAAGGAAGCGTTTCAAAGCGAACCGGGGTTTAAACCAACACTCACCTGAAGCGGGAGGCGCGATGGGCTGGATGGACAGTTTGAACGCGAAGGCGAGGGCGGCGGCGAAGAAGAAGCTGAACGCCGATCAGGCAGCAGAGATCGCGAAGGACCTGGTGATGATGTCGTCGTTCGGGTCTGCGGTCGTGACGCTGATTCCGATTCCGCTGTCTGACTTCGTGGCCGTCACCGCGGTGCAGGCGTCGATGGTGACCGCGATCGGGCGCGTCTACGGGCGTGAGCTCAACGCGGAAGAGGCGAAGCACCTGGTGCTCGAGCTCGCCTCGGTGTGCGGCGCGGGCATGATTGCGCAGAAGGGCTTCGCGACGCTGACGAAGATTTTCTTGCCGGGGCTGGGTGGCGTGCTCGCCGCTCCGTGGGCGTTCGGGGTCACGTGGGGCATGGGGCACGTCGCGATGACGTACTTCTCGAACCGAGAGGTCACGAAGGCGGTGCTCAAGACCGTGTTCCAGCAGGCGAAGTCGGAAGCCGGCAGCGTGTTCACGAAGGAGAAGTTCGACGAGTTCCGTCAGAAGCACGGGAAGGGCGTCGAGGACTTCGTGCGCGATGAGGCGGCGCCTGAAGAGGAAGCGCCTCCGAAGGCGGCCCCAAAGAAGAAGAAGAAGGTCGCGAAGAAGACCGCCGACGGGTGACGGCGCGCGCCGAAATTGGTCGGCGACGCACACCAACGGCCGGGTTCCGTGGCGCTGCGTTTCGGCGGCGGCTCTCAAGGTGCCGAGCAACCCTCGGGCGATCCATTGCCGAGGAGCACCGTGCGAGAAATCGAAAGCTCCCCGGGTTCTCTAGAACGGCCCCCGGGCATTGAGGGAGAAGGTGG
>JAYUXE010000477.1:0-4801 GCA_043753165.1 Archangiaceae bacterium
AGCGACACCATGATGTTCTTCTCGGCGATGTCGCGGTGGATGACGGGGCGAGACCTGCCCGTCGCGTCCTTGAAGTGGTGCGCATAGTGAAGCGCGAGCGCGGTGTCGCGAACGGCGGCGAGGCTCAGCCCAATCGGAATTTCCTGACGCGCGATTGCGCACGCCTTCGCGACCTCGACCAGCGTGGCGCCGGGCACGAACTCCATCACCATGAAGAGCTCGTCGCCTTCGTTCGAGAGGTCATAGAGCGACGCGATGTTGCCGTGGCTCAGGCCGCTGGTGATCTTCGCTTCCTGCACGAACATGCGCAGAAACGCCTTGTCGTGCCGAATGGACGCGAGGATTCGCTTGAGAACGACAGGGCGGCGAAAGCCACCGACGCTCTTCTGCCAGGCGAGGAAGACCTCCGACATCCCCCCTTCGCCCAGCTTGCAGAGCACTTCGAAGCGCCCGAACTGTCTTCCGGTGGACGCGTCTTTGGCGAGCACCGCAAACGCCGCATTCACGGCGCGGACCTAATCACACCCGTCTTCAGCAGTTCGGCGATCTCGATCTCGCTGACGCCCAGCAGTTGCGACAGCACCTCGCGCGAATGCTCCCCAAGTCTCGGAGGCGCAGACGCCGTCTTCGACGCCTGGGGCAGTGGGCTGCCGATGAACTTCAAAGGCCCCGCAGTCGGGTGCGACACTTCCAGCAGCTTCCCGCGGGCGGCGAGCTGCGGGTGCGCGACCACCTCGTTGACGGTGGCGATGGTGCCCGCGGGAATGCCGGCCTGCTCGAGCGCGGCGACCCAGTGCAGCGCAGGCTGTTCGGCGAAGCGGGCCTGCAGCTGCGGCGAGAGCTGATCGCGGTTCTTCACGCGCAAGGGGTTGGTGGCGAACAGCGGGTCGGCCACCCACGCGGCGGCGTTCAACAATTTGCAGAGCTCGGCGAACTGCGCGTCGTTGCCGATCGCAATGTTGAAGAAGACGCCGTCGCTGCCGGAAAACGTCTCGTACGGCGCGATCGACGCATGTCGGTTGCCGAGCCGCCGCGGCGTGGTGCCGGCGTTCAGCGCGGACGACGCGTGAAAGGTGAGCACCTGCGCGGTGGCGTCGAGCATCGAGATGTCGAGGAAGGCACCCTGCCCCGTCTTCTCTCGCGTGTAGAGCGCCGCGAGAATCGCCTGGAAGGCGGCCATGCCCGAGAGGATGTCGCTGATGGGGACGCCGACGCGGGTGGGCGGGCCATCGGGTTGGCCGGTGACGTGCTGAAGGCCGGCGAGGCCCTGCATGATTGCGTCGTAGCCGGGCAGCGCGGTGAACGCCGGGTCGCCCTCGTGGCCGAAGCCCGAGATGGAACAGTAGATGAGGCGCGGCGTCTCTTTTCGCAGCGCGGCCGCATCGAGCCCGAGCCGGGCCGCGACGCCGGGGCGGAAATTCTCGACGACGATGTCGCACGTGGCGGCGAGCCGTTTGACGAGCGCGCAGCCCTGCGGCGCCTTCAAATCGACGGCCAGCGACTTCTTGTTGCGGTTGATCGAAAGGAAGTAGGTCGACTCGCCCTCGACGAAAGGGGGGCCGAAGGCGCGGGTGTCATCGCCCTTCTTCACTTCTTCGATCTTGATCACCTCGGCGCCCAGGTCGCCGAGGTTCATCGTGCAGAACGGGCCCGAGAGGACCCGCGAAAGATCGAGGACGCGAAGGCCCGCGAGCGGCAGCGCCATCAGACGGACGTGGGGGCTTCCACTTGCGGTTCGGAATCACCTTCCTCGTGCTCGGGGGTGGAGCCCAGGTCGGACGCGGCGGTGGCTGCCTCGAGCGCAGCAGCCGGAATCTCGGCGGCAGCGGCCTCGACTTCAGCGACAGGCTTCTTCACGCCGGCGCCCGAACGGCAGGTGCGGCACCAGGGCTGATTGCGAATCGCTCCGTCGGCCATCTTGCGGAGGCCGAACATGAGCAGCGGCTTCATCGAGCGGCACTTGAGGCACATCATCGTGATGAGCACTTCATTGCCGTCGGCGTCGTAGACGGCCGACTTGCGCTTCTTGCGCGGGACCTTCGGGGCGTTTGGATCCTTCGCCGGTTTCTCGACGGGCTGCGGCGTCAGGTTCGGCGTGACTTTGTAGAGCAACTTCCCCTCCCAGCAGATGGTGTGACGGTGTTTGAAGTCTTACGGATTTCCGGTTTGGCCGTCGAGCTTGGTGCCCGGGCTGCACTTGTCGCCGTCCTGCAGAAACGAGACGCGGCCCGAACGGGGGCTGGCGAAAAGCTCTTTCTTCTTCTTCCAGAAATCGACCAGCGCGTCGCGCAGGTTGAGCTCGCGGCTCTCACCGAGGTCGACCTGGTCGGGTTCGATGGTCGACAGAATGGGAGCGAGCCCATCGCCGCCGCGCGCCAGAAAATCCGGCATCACGACCCTGTACTGTCTGGCGAGATCCAGCGGCTTGCCGCCCTCTAAGGTGACCGTCTTGAGGCGGTCGGTGGTCGGGCAGCGCGAGAGCTTCACTTCGATGCCCGAGGCCTGGAAGACACCCTTGCGCGAGCCGTACGCGGCGGTGAGCAACCGCATCAGCTCGCCGCCCGTGAGCTTGAGCGTGCTGATCGCGTTGTCGAAGGGCAGCACTTCGTAGACGGCGCCGTAGGTGACTTCGCCGGCCTTCAAGTCGGCGCGCAGGCCGCCCGGGTTGAGCAGCGCGATGTCGGCCTTTTCCACACCGCGCAGCGAATCGGCGAGGAAGCTGCCGAGCACCGACTCGTTCTCGTAGTCGCGGCCCAGCGTCTTCGGCACCGACAGGCCGAGGCTTTCGTTCTGAAGCTTCGCGACCTGCTGCAGTGCGGGGCTGAGCAGCGCGGTGACCTTTTCGTCGGCGACGATCGGCTGACCCAGGAACGTCGCCGGCACCGCAACGACGGTGGCCTTCGCGCGCAGGACGCGGGGGTCGCAGCTGCCGGTTTCCTGGTCGACGGTCTCGCAAAGGGCAATCAGCGGCGTCATCACCGTCTTCGAGGGGATGACCTTGCGGGTGACGGGGTCGATCGACAGCTCGATGGTCGAGAAGAAGCGGCCCAGGCCGTACGTCTCGGTGACAGGGGTGCCGTTGATTTTGTGGGCGATCACGCCGTGCGTGTGGCCGGCGACGACGCCGTCGATGGTGCCGGGGGGCAGGCCGCGCATCATGTCGAAGATTTCCCCCGTCTTCTCGTCGCAGCTGCTCGTATCGTCCGGGTTGTCCCACTTCGCGCATTTGCCGCCGGCGTGGACGACGCCGATCACGATGTCGGCGCCCTTCTCGCGCAGCTGCTTGGCCGCGGTGAGTGCCTCGGGGGCGAGCGGGCTGAACCGCAGCGAGGCGACATTGACGGGCACCGTGGTGACGGGGGTCTGCGGCGTGGTCAACCCGAAGATGCCGATCTTGATTCCCTTGCGTTCAATCATCAGCAGGCCGTCGCCGGGGAGCCACGCGGGGCGCCGGCCGGTGGCCTCTTCGTAGATGTTGGCCGAGAGCAGTGGGAACTTCGCCTGGGCGATGCGGGCCTTCAGCGCGCCGAAGGGGTCGACGTTGGGTTGGGTGGCGACCGAGACGGCGCCGATGGGGCCGTAGTCGAACTCGTGGTTGCCGATGGCGGCGCCGTCGTAGCTGAGCGCGTTCATCGCATCGATGACGGCGGCCCCTTCGGACAAGTTGGCGACGAGCGTGCCCTGAAAGAGATCGCCGGCATCGAGCAGCACGACGCCGCCGAAGTTCTGGCCGCGAAGGATCTTCAAGTAAGCGGCCATCACCGCCGAGCCGCCGGCGCGAATCTCACTGCCCGCGAACTTCTCGACCGAGCCCATCACCCACCCGTGCTGGTCATTGGTCGCGACCAGGGTGATGCGAATCGGGCCTTCCTGCGTCGAGGGCTTCTCATCGGGCGTCACCGTCGACTGAGGGGTGACGCAACCGATTGAGAGAAGCAGGATGACAGCGAATCGTTTCATCTTGGGACCCCCTGCAAAATCATACCCGCCCGCACTGATCCACTGGCTTGTTATTCGAGTCGGCCTTCGAGCAGCGGCGCCGCCAGGGCCGGATTGTCGGCGTCGCAGACCATCCACACCACGCCGTCCGGCCGCACGAGCAGCCCTTCGACCTTGTAGTTCGGCTCGATTCTCTCGAGCCGATGGAGGATGGGATGACCCGGCTCGACGACGGCGAGCGCCGCCGCGGAACACTTGCCATCGAGGTACGCGTCGGCGGTGTCTTCGCAGACGGCCGAGACGACGATGCGGCCATCGGGCAGCGCGCACAAATCGGTCGGGGTCAGCGGGATGCCGTCGATGTCGCCCAGGTTCAGCGGCACGGAACGCACGAACGCAGTGGCCGGCACCTCGTCGCCGCAGAACCGGCGCAGGTCGACTTCGAAGAGCGCGTTGGGGGTGGCGTTGTTTCCGCGTTGGGCAAGCCACAGCGACTGCCTGAACACCGCGGCGCCTTCGAGGTTCAGCTGCGGCGTCTCTTGGCGAAGGCGGTCGAACAGCGGCGTGAAGTCGACGGCGCGTGAAGGCACGGCGGGCTGGCCGTCATGAAGAGAGACGACGGCGCCGGCCTGCCGGTTGGGTGTGCTGCCAGAAGGAAGCGCGAGCAGGTCACCGTTCGGCAGGATGCAGATCGCCTCGAGGTCGGGCTTGTGCTTCTTCGGCATCTGCGAATGGTCGTGCGCGTCGGGGCGAAGCAGCAGGTGGCGCACGCCGGGCCCGTTCGAGTCGGCGGGGAAGACAACCAGGGTGTGCTCGTCGTCGGCGACGACGAAGAGCCGGCCGTTCGACTCGCAGAGGCCAC
>JAYUXE010000478.1:0-1944 GCA_043753165.1 Archangiaceae bacterium
AGCTTCGACCACTGGCCCAGCTTCGGCACCGACTCGTCGACGGCGATGATCGCGAAGCCTTCCGCGCGAATCCACGCAAGCCGCGAAGGATTTCCCGCGGCGGCCGCAAACCCGTGCACCGTGACGTCGCCCTGCTTCGTGTCCTGCGCGACGCCGGCGCCGAGCCGCGCGGCGGCCAGCTTCTGCAGCACCGCGACCAGCTTCACTTCGTCTTTCACCGGCACGACCAGGAAGTTCGAGCCGTCGACCAGGCCGAAGGCGCCTGCTGCTCCCACGGGGTCGAGCCCCGCCTTCTCGAGCGCGTCCTTGCTGCGAACGTCGATGCCCAGCTGCAGCACCAGCGCGTCGGCCCATTCGTGCGCGTCCTTGAAGCCGTTGAGCTGCGCGGCGAACGCGGCGACCTTGAGGTTCTGAAGACCCGCGAGCCGTTCACCCAGGGCGTGAAGGTTCGGGACGACGACGAGGCCGCCCGCCTTTGCCGGCATCACCCGTTCGATTCCTGCCGCCGACGTGCTGGTTCCTTTGCCGCACTTGCTGCAGCCCACCGCGAACAACGCGAGGGCGACGACGAGCAGGCGCCTCATCGCACTTTCACCGGCGGCGCGTGGGACGACAGCTCGTCCGAAAATTCCATGAAGCGTTCCATCTCGCGCACGGTTTCCTCGGTGGCTTCGACTTCGGTGGTCAGCGACTCCAGCTGTCTTTCGACGGCCTCGGGGTCGCGAATGGCAATCGACTGTTCGTGGGTCAGTCTCAAGACGTCCTCGATGCTGGCAAGCTGATGGCTGACGACTTCGCGGCTCTCTTCGGCTTGAACGAACCGGTGCACCCGTTTCTTCATGATTTCGATGCGGCGCGATTTCACGTCCTTCAGGCGCGGGTTCGTCTCAGCTGCCACTTCGGCCTCGAGCCCGTACAGCTCGGCTTCGATGGACTTGCGGTCGGCGTTGCTCAGGTACTTGCGGTAGCTGTTCAGCGTCGAGAGCAGCCGAAGAAACGACGTCAGCAACCCATCGAGCCGGCCTTCGGACGACGCGGCCATCACGCGGCCGCCGGGCAGCAGCCGGTAGTTGGCGAGAATCTTTTCCTTCAGCTCGTTCAGCAACAGCCAGTGCTCGCGCTGCGAGGCGGCGAGCGCGCTGATCAACTTTTCCCGCGTCTCGGGGCTGCCCGATTCGAGCAGGTCCTGCTGGTCGTAGTTCTGCGCGACCAGCCGGCGGAAGCTGGGAATGACGGAAAGCAGGGCGAGGTAGGCACCCGAGGCGCCGGCGGCAGCGGCCAGCGGCGTGAAGTCCCCCAGCGCGAACGACGCGGCCGCGCCTGCGCCCAGAGCGAACAGGTTGGCGGGCATGAGCAGCGCCGCCTTCAGGTAGTTGTTGGAAGGCTTCGCCACGATTCAAGGCCCGCGAGTCGACGAAACGTACTTCAGGGCTCCGAGATCGCACGTGTCTTCCGCCTGCGGGGCCGGCGCCGTCTTCCACAGCCGCGTGCCCAGCGCCGACGCGCTCTGAAACAGCTCGAAGTACGTCACCGGCGCCTCGCCCGACAGGCCGAAGAACGACAGGTTGTCGCGCACCGAAGCGGGCGGGGCCTGGCGAATCGCCTCGGCCGGATCTCCCAACCAGGGCGCCACCTCACCCAGCGCGCGCGCACCCATCGACGGGTCCTTCGCTACCGTCGCGTTCGCATCCAGCACGCCGCGGAGCACCCGCCGAATCGCGTCGGGGTACCGCGCCGCAAAATCGCCCCGCGCGACGAGCACGGTGGCGACGAGGTGCGGCGCATCGACCGTGGACGCGAGCATGTTGCCGCCCAGCTGCTTCACCGCCGGCTCGACGTCGCCTGCATAACCCGCGACCGCGTCGACCTTGCCGTCGGCGAGCTGCTTGCCCGCGTCTTTGGCGGAATCGAAATACAACAGCGTCACCTCGCGCATCGTCAGGC
>JAYUXE010000479.1:0-10654 GCA_043753165.1 Archangiaceae bacterium
GAGTCATCGACCAGGGCGACCCGAATCATCGTTCGCCCCCCAGCAGCGGCGCTTCGGCGGCGCCGAGAATCAGGGTGCCGCCGGGCTTGACCAGCGCGCGCAGGACTTTGACGGCGTTCACTGCGGCGGTCTGCTCGAAGTGAATCAGCACGTTGCGGCACAGCACCACGTCGAACTGGCCGACCACCGCGAGGGTGGCGGGCATGGCGAGGTTCGCTTCGTGAAAGCGGGTGCGCTCGCGAATGTGGTCACGCACCATGAACCCGTCGGCGGCGGCGCGAAGAAATCGCGTTCGCCAGCCTTCGGGCCCCGCGCCTGCACGATTGACCGCGCTCGAGCTGATGAAGCCGCGGCGCGCGCGCGCCAACGCAGCCGGGCTCACGTCGACGCCCCACACTTCGGCGCGGCGGCCCCACAGCGCATCCAGCTGGCCGTGCAGCAGCATCGCCAGGCTGTAGACCTCTTCGCCCGACGAGCAGCCAACCGACAGCATCCGCACCTCGGTCGTGCCGCAGGGCAGCTTCTCGACGGCATGCTGCAGCTGATCCACGTCGCGAAAAAATGACGTCTCGTGGTTGGGCACGATGTCGGCAAGCGCAGACCAGCAGCGCGAATGAAGCGGCGCGTTGCCCAGCGTGGTGACCCAGGCTTCGCGGTTGACGGCGACGAGGCCCGCGCCAAGCGCGGTCGACCACAGCTTGCGCGCGACGAGGTCGGGGGCGCGGCCGATGGCCAGGCCCAGCCGTTCGCGCACCAACGCCTCGAAAGCCGTCAGGCTTCGGGGCGAAAGCTGGGTGGCCTCGATCGCGGTCATGCCGCCCCGGGGTTCCCCGTCTTGATTGCGGTCATGCTGAGCTTCAGTTCTTCGACGCGGGTGACCATCGTTTCCATCGCGCCCGTCACGCGCATCACCGCGTCGTGGTTCTGCCGGGCGACGAGGCTGATGTTGTCGACGGCCTTGACGACCTGCTCACCGCCGACCCGAACCTGCACGGTGGCATCGGCGACCTGGCGGGTGCGCGAGCTCATCCGTTCGACCGCGTTGACGACGCCGGTCGAGGCCTCGGCCTGGGTCTGGGCGCTGCGCGAGAGCACGGCCGACAGGTCGCGCAGGCGCACCATTTCCTGCTTCAGCATCGCGGCGAGATCCGACTGGTCGCCGACGGCGGCCGAGACCTGGGTCAGCAGTGCGCTCGACTTGTCGATCGACGTGAGCACCCGGCGCAAGCGGGCGCCCGTCTCTGCGATCAGTCGCACGCCGTCTTCGGTGCGGCTGGCGTTCTCTCTCGCGAGCACGACCGTGGAATCGGTTTGCTGGTGAATGCCTTCGGAAAGCTCGGCGACTTCTTTCGCCGCAACGACGGCGCGTTCGGCGAGCTTGCGCACTTCTTCGGCGACGACCGCGAAGCCGCGACCGCTTTCGCCCGCGCGCGCGGCTTCGATGGCGGCGTTCAGCGCGAGCAGGTTGGTCTGGTCGGCGATGTCCGCCATCGTCTGAACGATCGAACGCACCTGGCGCGACCGGGTGCCCAGAAGCTCGATCGCCTTGCTGGCTTCGCGTGAACCGGCGCCCACGACCTCGATCTTTCGAATCGATTCGTCCAGCGCGGCGCCACTGGACTCGGCTTCCTTGCTGATGTCGCGCCCGAAGCGGTCGGCCTCTGCGAGGTTCTTTGACGACGACTCGGCGCGCTGTGACACCGATTCCACCGAGCGCAACGACCGTTCAATCGCGCTCTCGAGCTCTTTGGCCGCGGCCGACAGGTCTCCGGCGGCCTTGCCGATCTCCTTCGCGGTCACCGAGGCGCGGGCGCCGTCGTCGGCGAGCTCTGATGTATTGCGGCTGACGGTCTGAATCTGAGCGGCGATCTCTTCCATCGCCGACGACGTCTCTTCGGTGGCCGAGCTCTGCTGCTCGACGCCTTCGGCCATTTCCGACGTGCTGACCTTCACTTTGGTGGCGGTGGCCGAGACCTCGGCGGCATGGGTCGACAGCTGCGAAATCAGCGAGGCAAGCCGTTCGCGCATGCGGTTGAACGCGTTGCCCAGCGCGGCGAGCTCGGTGTCGCCGGGCACTTCGACGGCGCTGCGTAGGTCACCTTCGGCGATGCGCAGCGCGTGCACGGTCAGAGCCTGCAGTGGCCCGATGATCGAGCGCGAAATGAGCACGCTGGCGAGCACCGCCAGCAGCACCGAGACCAGCGCGGCCGAGAAGAAGACGCTGAGCGTCTTGCCCTTCACCTGCTCGACGCGCAGCTGGCTGGCGGCGTACTGGGTCCACACCGCCTTGAGCAGCTCGAGCGTGCGCCGTTCGGCCAGCGCCAGCGTCTCGGGTTCCATCGTTTCCTGCGGCAGCTCTTCGTCGATGCGGCGCGCGTCTGCGCCCAGCGCACCCAGGGCTCCGATCAGCTCGAGGTGCACCGCGCTCAAGGCGTTGCGCGCCTGGGTCAGCGTCTCTTTTCCCGGCCTGGTCGAGCCGCGCAGCGAGACCAGGTTGGCGTACAGCGAGGTGAGCTGCTGGGCAGATCGCGTCAGCCGCGCCGAGTCATCGAGGATCTCGTCGGCCTGCCCAATCGACCAGCCCATCGTGAGCAGCAGCACGGGCAGCACCATCAAGTTGGCGATGAACCCGAGCCACAGACGACGCTTCACACTCATCGTGATCATGGACTTCCTTCAGTCGTGGAAAGGACGAGCAGTTGATCGGTGTCGAGCACGAGCGCCATGCCCCACCCGGTGTCGGCGACCGACGCGACGTGCCCCGACATTCGACTGACGATGTCGCGCGGCGGAGGTTGAATCTGTGAGACAGGCAGCCGGACCACGCGCTGCACCGAGTCGACCAGCAGCCCAACCAGGCGGCCCCAGGCTTCGACGACGATGATGCGCGAGGCCGGCGTCGGCTCGCACGGCGCGAGACCCAGCCGGGTGCGCACTTCTAGAACGGGCAGCACGAGGCCGCGCAGGCCCTGAACCCCGCGCACGTGCTCGGGCGCCTGGGGAATTCGGGTCAGGTGCACGACTCGCACGACTTCGCGCACGGTAGTGACGGGCAATGCAAAAAGCTCGTTGCCGAGCATAAAAGCGACCAGGCACACGGTCTCTTCGGGCGCGACGCGCGGTTCGTTGGCCACAGCGGCCGTGCGTTCGACGAACCGCACGAGGCGGTTGGGGTCTTGCCCGGGTTCCATCAGGCGCGCGCCGCGGTGGCCGACTTCACCAGGTGCTCGGGGTTGAGCCGCAAGACGACGCGCCCGTCAGACAAAAGCGCGGCGCCTGACACCGGCGCGTTGCCGGCGATGCGTTTTTCCAGCGAGTGAAAGACGAAGTCTTGTTGGTCGAGCAGGGTGTCGACGGGCAGCGCTGCGATGGAAGTCGAGTTGAGCAACACCACGTACGCCGCCTTGTCGTCGCGCGTGCCCAGCGCGGACTTCGTGTCGATCAACGGCACCAGCGCGCCGCGGTGCTCAAGCGCCTGGCCGTGGCCCAACCAGCGAACGCGGCCGCGATCGAATCGGGTCGTCTCGAGAATCGACGTCAGCGGCAGCGCGAAGGTCTCACCCGAAATCTCGCAGAGCACCGCGCGCTGCACCGCGATGCTGCTGGGAATGGTGAGGGTGATGCGGGTGCCCAGGCCCGCCAGCGTCCACACGTTGATGGTGCCGCCAATCGAGAGCACCGTTCGGCGCACCGCATCGAGGCCCACGCCACGCCCTGCGGCTTCTGTCAGCGTCGCGGTCGACAGACGCGGCTCGAAGATCAGCGCTTCAGCTTCGCCCGACGCGTCGAGCCCCAGTGAGGCGGCGCGCTGTGAAATCGCGTCGCGGTCGAGCCCGCGGCCGTCGTCTTCGACGAACAGCAGGAAGCGATCGCCTGCCGAGTGGGCCGACAACGTCAGCCGGCCTTCGGGAGACTTGCCGGCTGCGATGCGCGCATCGGGCGACTCGAGACCGTGGACAATCGCGTTGCGAACCAGGTGCGCGAGCACGCCGGCGAGCAGATCCAACACTGCCTTGTCGGCCTCGGTGCGCTCGCCATCGAGCACCAGCCGCACCTGCTTGTTCTGCCGACGCGCTTCGTCGCGCACCAACCGTTCGCACTTCGAGAGCAGCTGCCCGACGGGCACGGTGCGCACGGTCAGCACGAGGCTGTGCATCAGGCGCACAGCGGAATCGAAGCGATCGGCGCGCTCGTGAATCTGGGCCAGCGAGGCGCCGCGCGCGACGCCGCGCTGCAGCTGCGCATTGTGGATGATCAAATCTCCAGCCGCGGCGATCAGCGCGTCGAGCCGGTGCTGCGGCACCGTGACTTCGGGCGCGAGATCGAAGTCGGCCAGGGTCGGCACGACGGCGGTGCCGCCGACCAGCGCGGCTTCCAGCGCGATCAGCTGCGGCGACGGCTCATTCGCGGTGCCTCCATCGGCGATGCGGCGCACTTCGAGGCGAATCGTATCGAGCGCTCCAAGCAGCACCGGCACCTGGGCGGGGCCGAGCGCGGCGAGCGTCTCCATGCGGTGCAGAGTGGTGCTCAGCAGCTCGGCGCCCAGCAGCCCGGCGTTGCCTTTGAGCGTGTGCAGCGCGCGAAGCCCTTCGAGCCCGTCTTCGGATACGGCGTCATTCCGACCCTGAGGGACAATTTGCGACTCGAGCCGCAGCAACGCGGCTTCCAACTGATCGATCAATTTGAGCGCTTCTCGCGCAAAGTCGGCAGACAGTTCGTCGAAGCTCATGGTCCCCACCAGAGGTGGAGAAGCGCAGTAAGGACGAAAGGGACGAAGCCACGAAATACCCCGAACGTGGTATCTCAATCAAACGACCGTTGTTCTTAGGGATTCTTCGATGGAACCGTTGACCTGGTGGCGCGTCGCTGAAGTCTCGGCGCAAAAATTGTTGTCTGCTGACGCTTGGCGCTCGCAGCTGGCGGACGCCGTTCGCCGGGCCGCCGACGCGAAATATGTGACTGTGGCAACTTGTCCCCCGCACCGATACCTGTCGGCGCAGGCGGGCACTTCGCCCCCTGAGCACCACGCGATCACCGAAGCGCTGTTCGTTCGGTTCCTGCCGCGCATCGAGAAGGCGGGGTTGGGAATGAGCACCGGCCCGCTGGAAGGGGTCTACGCCCCGCTGGAGCGCGTGCCCGAACAGGACCTCACCATCGCGCTGAAGCGTGAAATCTTCACGCCCAACGGCATCGTGTCGCTGCTGCACGTCTTCCTCACTGCCACCGACGGTCAGCCAATCGGGTGGATCTCGGTGGGCCTCGCGTGTTCCCCGACAGAAGCGATCGATCGTTTCGCGGTGCCACTCAAAGGGGTCGCCGACCACGCGTCCGAGACGCTGCGGGGCGCCGTCGCGCTGGCCGAGGCGTGCGGGGTATTGCCGTCGTTGCCGCAGGAAGAAGCACTGGATCAGCTGAGCGCTCGCGAAAGGCAGATTGTTCAACTGGTGATGCTGGGCTTGAGCGACGCCAACGTCGCGCAGCGGCTGCAGCTGTCGGAAACGACCATCGGCTCGCACCTGAAGAAGATTTTCCGCAGGCTCAAGGTCCACTCGCGCGTCGAGCTGGCAGGCCGCTTTGGCGCGTCGGGTCGCGAGACCGTGGTGACGTCGTCGTCCGACCTGATTCAGGGCTTTAAGCCAGACACCAAGGAATAGTGGCCCACGCTGGGCACCGCCTTCACGTCGGTAAAGCCCGCGGCGCTCAGCAGGTCGACGACTTCTTTGCCCGACAGCTGCCGACCGGGCGTCGAGACCAGCATCAGCATCGAGTAGGCGGCGGCCGGCAACGGCCCATCGAGCCCTTCGTCGAGCAGCATCTCGTGAATGAACACCGTGCCTTTGCTGGGCAGCGCGTCGAACGCCTTGCGCGCGAGCAGCTGACACTGGGCCGCGGGCCAGTCGTGAAAGACGTCGTTGAAGAAGACCGCGTCGTGGCCGGTAGGCCAGGCGTCGACGAACATGTCGGCCGCGTGGCTCTTCACCCGGCCGTTCGTCGCGATGGCCGCCAGGTAGTCGTCGGTGATGGCCTTCATCGCGGGAAGCTCGAGCACCGTGCACTGCAGCGACGGGTTTCGAAGCGCGAGGCACGACGCATACGCGCCCGAGCCACCGCCGACGTCGAGCAGCCTCTTCGTCTGCGCGAAGGCCGCGTCGCGCGCCAGGGCGCTGGCGGTCGGCAGCGAGTGGGCATGCATGACAGAGGTGAACATGCGCAGCACCATCGGGTCAGGCGCCTTCCACATCGCGGCCGCGTCGGTGGGCGCCGCTGCCCTGTCGCCTTTGAGCGCCTCGAGAATCTGCCCGTGCGACATCGGCATCATCTTGTGGGGCATCAACGCCGGGCCCCAATAGTAGGGGCTCGACGAAACGAGGTACGTGCGCGCGGTTTCGGTGAGCGCGAACGCCGAGGCGTGCAGCTGAAGCAGCCCGAGCGCGGACAGCAGGCCCAACATCGCGCGCGTGGCACGGGGTGACAGCTCGAGCGCGGCGGCGATCTGCTCGGCCGTGGCGGGGTTGCCGTCGGAAAGGCGATCGAACAGGCCCAGCTCTTCCGCGGCGGTGACGGTGGGTAGCCAGGTGGGCGAGAGCCACAGCGCCCACATCAAACGATCCTCGACCGTCGGAGCTTCACCCGTGAAGGGAATCGGGGGCAGGGGCGTTTGCATCGCGCCACGGTGCCGAGGGTCCGCGTCCGCGGCAATACCCCGATCGTGGTACGCGACGTCTATTCCTGGTGAGTCGCTTCACGCCGCCGATGCGGCAGCCCGTTCAATTGACCTGAACGGGAACCGCCGCCGCCGCCGCCCGCACTTCGGGCTGGTAGTAGAGGAAGACCTCGCTGCCGACGCCTTGCGTGTCGACCTTCGAGACGGCGCGCAGCCGCACGCTCAACCGCTGCGGCGCGTTCGTCTTCAACCGGTCGAGGTAGAAGTCGACGCGGCCCGGCGACGATTCGATCTTCGCCACCGTCTTCGCGTCGAGCAGCGCCTTCAAATCTTCTTGAAGTGGCGCGAGTCCCGCGGGCACGCCCAGCGTGACGACCACCATCCCCGACGGCTCTTCCCCGCGATAAGTCGCCTGCAGCTCGACCGGCACGATGCTGCCCTCGGTGACCTTCGTGCGCCCGAGCAACACGCGCAGCGACAGCGGCGCATCGGCCGGCGACGGCTTCTCTCGCCACGCCTGCGAGTAGACGGCGATGACCTGGAACTGCAGCGTCCCGGTCGACGCCACCTCGACGAGGTTCACCCCCGGCTTCACCGGCAGGTCCGTGAAGGACGGATGATCGGCGCTGGCGAGCACCTTCATCGGCGCCATCGCCTGCCCGTTCGCAGTCACCGTCAGCTCGCCATCGGACGTCTGCCCATGCGCGGCGTACAGCAGCGCGCGCAAAGCGAGCACCGTGCCCTGCGTCGAATGCCACGCACCCGAGGGGTCGCGGTTCGCGGCGACGTACGCCAGCAGGCCGTCGACGAGCTTCGGTTCCTGCGCGGCGACCATCAGCGCGTAGGCGGCAAGGGCGGTTGCTTCGATGTTCGCTCCGGCACCGCGGCTGTAATACAGCGTCTTCTGGCTGGGCTCGACCCACGCGAGGTCCTTCTCGTGCTTCGTGATTTCAGTGAGGCGCTTCACCACCGCGGGCGTGCTGGGGTGCTTTGCCTTTGCGAACGTCGCCGTGAGCAGCGCCAGCGTGTAGCCGTCGGTGACGTCGCCCGCCTGCTGGTCGAGGAACGCGAGCGCGCGATCCACCTGCGGCCCACGGTAACCCGACTCGAGCAGCGACCACGCGATGTACGCCGTCACCATCAGACGGCCATCGAAGCCCGCTTTCCACAGGCCATCGCTCAACGACTGTTGGTCAGGCAGCCACGCCCCGTTCGCCTGCTGTCTGTCGATGAGCCACGCCTGGGTCCGCGCAATCAGCTTCTCGTCGACGGGGTACACGCGCGCCATGTCGGCGAACTCCATCAGGCCGTACGCGGTGAGCACCTGGTTTGCGGGGTCGCGGCCGAACCACTCGAAGCCGCCGCCCTTCACCTCGAACGTCAAGAGCCGCTGGTAGCCGAGACCCACGAGCCTCTGCGCCTGCTTTTCGGCCTCGACCTTCTTTTTGCCGGACTTCTGCAAATAGTCCCAGATGAGCACGTTCGGGTACGTCGTCGACGACGTCTGCTCGAAGCATCCGGACGGCGTCTTGAGCAGGCCTTCGAGGCCGTCGAGCGCAGAGGCCAGCGGCGAGGGGAAGATCTTGAGGCGCAGCGTGGCGGCCCCTGCAGACGTGGGCAGCGTCAAAGCAACGCGCGACGGCGACTTCGGGTTCAGCGTGCCCGAGACGGAAATCGTCTTCAGCTGCCCGGCTTCGGTGACGAGCAGCGGGCGGGCGACCGCATCGGACTGCGAGGTGCCGTCGGCTTTCACCGTCAACGTGTGGCGGCCCGTCTTCAGGACCTTGAGGCGCACCTCGTGCCCACCGACCGCGCCCGACGCGAGCTCGAGCGCGAACGTCTTCGGCCCGACGAGCTCGAACCAGTCTTCTTCCTTCACCTCGAGTCGAACCGTCTGGGCCGACGCGAGGTAGTTGTGCGCGCTGATCGCAATCGACGCGGAGTCACCGCGAACCAGTGCCACCGGCGTCTCGACGTCGACGAAGAAGTCCTGAAACACGCGCAGCGGCGCATCCATCGAGCCCAGGTCGCCCTGCATCGAAGAGGCGAGCACCGACAGCCGCCAGTCGGTGATGGAATCGGCGAAAGGCAGCTCGAGCGTCGCCACGCCGGCTTCGTCGGTGATGAGCTCGGGCTGCACGTACAGCGTCTCGGGGAAGTGTTGCCGCACGCGCACGTTGCGGCTCGGCGGCGAGTCGGCCGGCGGGTCCACTGCCACCTGGCCCTCGTCCGGAACAGCTCCCTTGGTCCGTTCGGGCGAGGCCATTCGCATCATCGCGAACGCCGTGTCGTTGACCGCCAGCGAGTCGGCCGACATCGAGAACAGCCGGCGAATGTTGTCGCCGAAAATGGTGATGGGCGCGATCGCGAGAATCGGAATCAGCACGTAGCCCCACATCATCTGCCGCTGCTTCAGGCTGTGACCGATGAGCGAACCGACGTACAGGACGAGCCACGCCAACGTCACTTCGCCGATGTGGCGATCGAAGAGCATCATCGCAGGCACCCACGAGACGATGATCGCCAGGGGCACCAGCAAGCCCGTGCCGTCGCGGAACATCAGCAGCAGCGCCAGCAGCATGAACGCAGCCAGCACCCCCTTCCACCCGACGTCGAAGAACCGGTTCCAGGTGCGCTGCTGCGCGGCGAGCTTGTCCTGTTCGTCGGCCAACGTCTCGGCGTTGAAGACCGCGGCGCGTTCTTCAGGGCCCGCTCCGACGAGCAGCGCCTTCGCGGCCAGCTGGGCCGCCGGGGTGATTTCCCGAAGCGCGAGCAGGTCGGCCGCCGCGACCGGCATCGTCACCGTCTGCACCTTCTTATCGAGCAGGAAGAAGGCACGCGTCAGCGCGGGCCGCGACGCGGTCATCGACCACAGACTCTCGTCGACGACGCTCACGCCCAGCGCCGCGACCTTTGGCTTGCCCGACGCGTCCTTCACCTGAAACCGCAGCTTCCCCGTCTCGCCCGGTCGGTGCGACTCGGCATCGGCCGTCATCGAGATCGACAGGCCGCCCGGGTCGGCGACGATGAATCGGCGGCTGACTTCGGGGCCCGCCGGCAGCCCCACGACGAGCTCGAACGTGCCCGTGAGCCCAGGCGGCAGCGCCACCGCCGCTTCGCCGCGGTGCGCGGTCACTGCCAGCGGCTGGCTCAGGACGACGCGACCGTCTTTGTAGACACGCAACGTTCCCCCGCCCGCTTCGTCCAGCGAGGTGACCTGCGTCTGCACCACCTCGCCCGGCCGGTACAGCGCGCGGTCGGTGTCGACGCGAAGGCGGTTGTCCGAACGGCCGATGGTGTGGCGGCGGCTCACCCTTCGGCCGTCGGCGCTCGAGGCCTCGACGTCGTAGCGGCCCGAGGTCGGAAGCTGCGGAAGCGTCACCACCGCAAGGCCATTGGCATCCGTGCGCACCGAGACGTCGGGCCCCGACTCGGGCTGCAGCTTCACGTCGCACGGCACCGGCACGCCTTCGGGCGTCGTCGTCAGCACGAACAGCGAATTCGGAAGGCCGGCCGTCAACCCGCCCTGGTCCGCGAACACCTCGACCGACAAGAGCTCGCGAGCGACCAGAAATGTCTGCGCCTTCTGCTCGCGCTGGCCCGCCGCGTCCGTGACCTCGAGCTGCAGCTTCACCGCTTCGGGCTTGCCCGGCATGCCGAGCGCAGTCGACAACGCGAAATCGAGCACCGCGTTGCCGGCCTTGTCGGTGACGGCGTCGCGGGGGTCGCCGATGACGCTGCCATCTTCCCGCGTCAAGACGCCTTGCAGCCGCGCCTGCGCCGCGGGCTTGCCGAAGAAATACTTCACGTTCACCTGCGCGTGCAGTGTGTCCCCCGCCAGCAACGTGCCCGCGGTATTGCGCACGTCGACCTTGAGGCGCGGCAGCGTGTAGCGCGCGACCTTCACGGCGAGCTCGACGTCTTGCGCGCTGATGGCGACGCGGACGCGGTAATCGCCCAGCGGCAGCTCGCTGGCGAGCTCGGCGTCCC
>JAYUXE010000480.1:0-1941 GCA_043753165.1 Archangiaceae bacterium
TGACCACGGCGCGCGTCGCCGGCCCGGTGCTGGTCGACGGCGTCTCTTTCACCCTCGAGCCCGGCCGAATGCTGGGCCTGGTGGGCGAATCGGGCTGCGGCAAATCGCTGACTGCGCTCACGATCATGGGCTTGCTGCCACCGGGCCTCGAACGCAGGGCAGGGGACACGCGGATCCTCGGGAACCCCATCGGGCCTGCCGATCGCGGCCGACAGATCGCGATGGTGTTTCAAGAACCCGCCGCCGCGCTGAACCCGGTGCTCACCATCGGTTCGCAGATCGCCGAGACGCTGCAGGTGCACCTCGGGCTCGACCGCCGCGCCTCGCGCGACCGCGCCATCTCGCTGATGCGCGCCGTCGGAATCGCCGACGCCGCCGAACGCTTCGACGCCTGGCCCCACCAACTTTCCGGCGGCATGCGCCAGCGGGTCCTCATCGCCGCCGCCATCGCCTGCGACCCGCGCATCCTCATCGCCGACGAACCCACCACCGCGCTCGACGTCACCGTTCAAGCGCAGATCCTCGCGCTTCTCACCGAGCTCAAGCGTGATCGCGGCCTGGCTGTTCTGCTGATCACCCACGACCTCGGAGTCGTCGCCGAAGCCTGCGACGACGTCGCCGTCATGTACGCCGGCCGCATCGTCGAACGCGGGCCCGTCGATCAAATCCTGCTGCGCCCGCGCCACCCGTACACCGCCGCGCTGCTGGCCTCACGCCCCGGCCTGTCGACCCGCGGTCGCGCCCTCGAGGCCATCGCCGGCGCCGTGCCTGCCCCTGATCAACGGCCGCACGGTTGTTCCTTCGCCGAACGCTGCAGCCGGAAGCAGCCCGACTGCCTCACCACCGACCCGCACGGCGACGCCTTCGCCTGCCACCACCCGCTGTGAACGCCCCCTTCGTCGAAGCCACGAACCTCACCGTCGGCTACGACTCCGACGCGGGCCGCGTGCGCGCCGTCGACGGCGTCTCTTTCACCATCCACCGCGGCGAGACGCTGGGCCTCGTCGGCGAGTCCGGCTGCGGCAAGAGCTCACTGGGGCGCGCGCTGCTTCAGCTGCTGCCGATCGAATCCGGCGCCGTTCACTTCGACGGCACGCCGCTGCACTCGCTGTCGCGGCGCCAGCTCAAAGCGCTGCGCCCGCGCATGCAGCCCGTCTTTCAAGATCCAGTCGCCGCGCTCGACCCGCGCATGTCCGTCGGCGACACGCTGGGCGAAGCGCTGGCCGTCCGCGGGGACGCGAGCCCTTCGCGAATCGCCGCACTGCTCGAGCTCATCGGCCTTCCCGCCGACAGTGCGTCGCGCCGGCCCCACGCGTTTTCCGCCGGTCAACGCCAGCGACTCTGCATCGCCCGCGCGCTCGCGGTCGAACCGGAATTCCTGGTGCTCGACGAGCCCGTCAGCGCGCTCGACGCCTCCGTACAGGCGCAGATCGTCAACCTGCTCGTCGACCTTCAGCGCAACCGAAACCTCACCTACCTCTTCATCTCGCATGACCTCGGCGTCGTCGCGCACGTCGCGACGCGCGTCGCCGTGATGTACGCGGGCCGCATCGTCGAGCTCGGGCCCACCCAGGCCGTGCTCAGCCGCCCGATGCACCCGTACACCCGCGCGCTCATCGCCTCGCTCCCCGCCCGCTCGCCCGTCGATCGCGGCCAGCGCGTACCGGTGCCCGGCGAGCCGCCTTCTCCTCTTCGCCGCCCGCCCGGCTGCGCCTTTCACCCGCGCTGCGCCCTGGCGATTCCGTCTTGCCGCACCGACGTGCCGGCGCTCGAGACCGTCGGCCTCGATCACACCGCCGCGTGCCCCGTGGTCGCCCGATAAGAAATGTTCTGGCTCTCCCATCACCACGACGACGAGCTCGACCGCACGTTCAACTTCGGCGGCGTCCGCGTCTGCGCCCGGTGTCTCGGCACCTACCCCGTGCTGTTCGCCGCCATCGC
>JAYUXE010000481.1:0-1937 GCA_043753165.1 Archangiaceae bacterium
GCGTTTCGCTTCGACACCGTCGGCAAGGTCTTCCCCTCGGTGGAAGTGCGGCTCGCCGAAGACGGCGAGATTCTCGCGCGCGGCCCGACCGTGTTCGGCGGCTACCACAAGGACGATGCGGCGACGCGCGAGGCCTTCACCGACGACGGCTGGTTCAAGACCGGCGACGTCGGCCGCTTCACCGACGACGGGTTCCTGCAAATCATCGATCGCAAGAAAGACATCCTCGTCACCGCCGGTGGAAAGAACGTGCCCCCCGCGAACATCGAGCTTCGCTTCCGCGACGACCCCTTCATCGCGCACGTCGTCGTCTTCGGTGAAGGCCAGCGCTTCCTCGTCGCCGGCGTCTGGCTCAACGCGGCCGCCGTCGACGCCGAGCTTCAGTCTCTTTCCCCAGCTGAACGCACCGCCGCCGCGCGCGCCCTGGTGCAGCAGCGCATCGACAGCGTGAACGCGCAGCTCGCCAGCTACGAGACGATCAAGAAGTTTCAAATCATCGACGCGCCGCTGACCGTCGAAGGCGGCCTGCTCACCAGCACGCTGAAGGTGCGCCGCAAGCAGGTGTACCAGGCGTTCGGGAAGCAGCTCGAGGCGCTGTACGCATGAGCCGCTTGAAGAACCTGCTCGGCCTCATCACCCGCGAAAGGCCCAGGGTCGGCCAGACGCCGTCTGACGTCGTCTTCCGCGAGAACAAGTGGAGCCTGCTGCGCTACCGGTCGAGCGCGCGCATCCACCCGATTCCGATTCTTCTCGTGCCCAGTCTGATCAACCGCCACTACGTGCTCGACCTGATGCCGGGGAAGAGCCTCGTCGAGTACCTGGTCGCCCAGGGCCACGACGTCTTCTGCATCGACTGGGGCACCCCGGGTGACGAAGACCGCTTCCTCTCGTTCGACGCCATCGTCGACGGCTACCTGGGCCGCGCGCTGAAGCAGACCGCGAAACACTCGGGCGCGCCGAAGGCCCACGTGCTCGGCTATTGCATGGGCGGCACGCTGGCCGCGATTCACGCCGCGAAGTATCCCCAGCGCTTTGCGTCGTTCGCCGCGCTCGCGGCTCCCGTTCATTTCGCGCAGGCCGGCATCCTTGGTGAGCTCACGCGGAGCCACAGCTTCGACGTCGAAGCGCTGCTCGCCGCGACGGGCAACGCGCCCTGGCAGCTCATCCAGTCGGCCTTCAACCTGCTTCGCCCCACATTGCCGCTTCAGAAGGCCGTGATGGTGGTCGACCGCGCCGACAACACCGAGTTCCTCGACGGCTTCCTCGCGCTCGAGACCTGGGGCAACGACAACGTCGCCATTCCCGGTGAGTTCTACCGGCGCTACCTGCAGGACCTGTATCGCGAGGACGCGTTGATCAAGGGCCGGCTGCGGCTCTCGAACACGCCCGTCCACTTGAAGAACCTCACCTGCCCCACGCTGGTCGTCACCTTCGAGCACGACAACATCGTCCCCACCCGCAGCGCTGCGCCCCTGCTCGACCTCATTTCCTCAGAGGTGAAGCAGCACCTTCACCTGCCCGGCGGTCATGTCGGCGCCGTCGTCTCGAAGCACGCGGCGAAGACGCTGTGGCCGAAGCTCGACGCGTTCTGGGCGCAGCACACGCCGAGCGCGTCTCTGCGTGCCGCGCGCTGAGGCGCCGCACCCCACGTACATCGCAAGGTTTCGAGGGGCTGAAAACTTTGCAGAGACAATGGATGCCGGAACCTCTTCGATGGGTGCCTGATCCGTCTGCTTGCGCCGGGTTTGATGGGGGAACACGCATTGCACTGGGCTGATGGCTCAGCATGCGTCCGACATCCCGTGGTGGCGTCACCCTCGTAGAAATCATGGTCGTCATCGCCATCATCGCGGTGCTGACTGGCATCGCGCTCGTCTCGTACCAGCAGATTGGTACCGCGAGCGCGCCGCGAAATGCGGTGAATGACCTCAGCGCCC
>JAYUXE010000482.1:0-4779 GCA_043753165.1 Archangiaceae bacterium
GTTCGGCTACCCCGGCGACCCCGCGTACCTCGACTTCCACCACCGCCTCGACGGCTGCCGCGTGCTGCGCGTGCCGGGCGATGCGCCCTGGGATCCTTCGGCCGCGCGCGAGAAGGCGCGAGCGCACGCGCGGCACTTCGTCGCGCAGAGAGAGAAGACGGACGCAGAGGTGATCGTCGCTCCGTACGACGCCGAGCTGTTCGGCCACTGGTGGTTCGAAGGCCCGGACTTCCTCGAGGAGGTGCTGAAGACGGCCACGAACCTGGCGACGCCGTCGGACCTTCTCGACGAAGACGCCGAGACGATTGCCTTGCCGGAATCGAGCTGGGGCCGCGGCGGCCACTCGGCGGTCTGGCTCGACGAGAAGAACGCGTGGGTGTGGCCCCTGCTGCACCGCGCCGCCGAGACGATGCTCGCGCTCGAGCCGACGCATCCCCGCGCGTGGACGCAGGCCGTGCGCGAGCTGCTGCTGGCCCAGTCGTCAGACTGGCCGTTTCTGATCGAGGCGGGCACCAACGCGGGCTACGCGAAAGACCGCTTCGACGATCATCTGCGCGCCTTCCACGCGCTGGCCGCGCAGCTCGAAGCCCGGTCGATCGACGAGGAGTCGTTGACGCGGCGCGAGGCGGCGAACAATCTGTTTGGGACGATCGATGCGCGGGTCTACGGTTCCGGGCCGTGGCCCCCTCGCTGAAACCCCGCCGGGCCCGCGCGCTGCTCGAGCAGGCCGAGCTGCACCGGCAGCGCGGCGAATGGGAACAGGCGACGAGCCTCGCGCGCCAGGTCGCCGAAGAATCTTCACTGGTCGAGCCGGCGGCGTTTTCGATTCTCGCCGAAGGCTACGAGAAGCTCGGCAAGGTCGCCGATGCCGAGGCCGCGCTGCGAAACGGCCTCCTGCGCAAGCCCAGCCCCGAGCTGCAGGCCGCGCTCGGAAGCCTGCTGACCCGTGGCGGAAAAATCAAAGAAGGCCTGTCGCTGCTCGAAAAGGTGAAGGCGAAGCTCGGCCGCAACCCGGGCTACCTCGCGCAGTTCGGCCTCGCGCTGATGCAGGCGGGCCGCGAAGACGACGCCGAGGCCGTGCTCACCAACGCGCTGACGCTGGGCGGCGGCAACGACGCACGGCTGGTGATGGCGGCGCTGAAGGGAAAACGCGGCGACTACGCAGCGGCCGATGCGCTCGCGGCCGGCATCGAAGGCAACGAGACAGATCCCAACCTTCTCAAAGGCGCCCGTGCCGTTCGCGCCGACGCGCGGCTCTTTCTCGGGGACGCCGGCGGGGCGCTGACCCTCTGGAAGCAGCTCGCCGCCGCGAACGAGCTCGACCCCGGCCAGCTGGGGCACATGGCGTACGCCGCGCAGCTCGCGGGGGAAACAGAGCTCGCCGATCAGCTGATCGCCCAGCGCCTCGCGCAGACCCCGACGTCCGAGGACTACCTGCTGTTCGCCCAGGTGAAGGTGCTGCGCAACCAACCCGAAGTCGCGCTCGAGCACCTCGACAAGTCCGTCGACGCGCCGGGCGAACGTTTCCCGGGTCACGACTACGAGCTGCTGGCCACCCGTGGCCGCGCATTGCGGCTGCTCGGCCTGACGCAGGAAGCGAAAGAGATCCTCGAAGACGCGACGGCGTTCGAAGAGTACGGGACCTCGCGGCTCGGCCCGCGCGTGCACGTCGACCTCGGCCACCTCGCGGCGGAAGAGGGCGATTTCATCGAAGCCGAGAAGCACTACCGCGCGGCGCTGGAGCTCGACGAGGACGAGCCCGAGGCGAAGCAGGCGCTGCTGCTGACGAGCCGGAAGGTCGCGTGGAAGTCGTCGCTCGAGGCGTCTGCCGAGGCGCGCGTCGAAGCGGCCAACGCCGAAGCCGAGGCGATGAAGCGCAGGTTCCTCTCGCGCGAAGGTGAGCTCGAGGCGATGCGCCGCGAATTGCAGCGCCTCAAGTCCGAGCACCGCGCCGTTTCCGAACGCGCCGAGCTGGCCGAAGCCGAGGCCCAGGCGATCGCGCGCAAAGCCGGCGAAGAGCAGCGCCGCAAGGTTCGCGAAGAGCTCGAGCACCGCGAGCGCGACGCAGACGCGAAGACGACCGAGAACATCGAGCGCGCGCTGGGAGGCCTGCAGGCGCCCGTCGAGCTGCTCACGATGCTGCGCGTGGCCGAACGAACCTTTCAGCAGGCGCTCACCTCGGGTCTCGCCGCCGCCGGCGTCGCCGTCTTCTTTTCTGGAGCGCTCGAACGCTGGCTCTTCGCCCTCTACGTCACCCGCTTCAACGCGTGGCTCGACGAGACGGGCCGCCGCCGCGCTTTCCTCGAAGGCGCCATCAGTGAACGGCGCGGCCGCCGGGTCGAGTACTACGACCACTTCGTCGAGGCCTTCGATGACGATCGCGCCGGTCGCGCTCCGTCGCTGGGTGAGGTCGGCCGCGTGCTGCTGAAACGCGACGAGTCGTACCTCGAGCCGTTTCGGCGCTTCCTCGCCGAGACGTACGCGGCTCCGCCCGAGTTCTACCCAGCATTGGGTGAGTTCGTGATCTGGGCCAACGAGACGCTGCGCAACCCACTGGCGCACGGGCGATTCGTCGAGCTCGGTTACGACACGCTGAAGACCTTCAGAGAACGGCTGCTGTTCGCGTTCGAGAAAAACCGCCCTGGCGTGCTGGCGATGATGTTGAAGCCCCGGTGAAGAAGAAGGCCGTTCTCGTGCCTGGCTTCAACGGCACGGCCACCTCGCCGCTGCTCGGCCGGCTGAAGGTCGCGCTCGCCGACGTGGGCATCGCGGCGAAGGGCATCACGCTCGCCCCGGGGCGGCCGAAGCCGGACCTGCTGATCGAGATCGCGCAGCTGAAAAAGGCAGCGAAGGGCTGCGCGGTGCTGGTCGGCCGCAGCTTCGGAGGCCGGGTCTGCGCGCGGTACGCCGTCGGATACCCGCCCGAAGCGCTGGTGTTGCTCGGCTACCCCATTCGCCCGCCGGGCAAGCCGCGGCCGTTCGACGAAGCGGCATTGAAGGCGTTGAAGTGCCCGACGCTGATTCTTCAAGGGCAGGACGACGCGCTCGGCAGCCCCGGGCTGCTCAGCGAAGTGCTCGCCGGCAACCCGTTCGTCACCCTCGAAGTGATCGCCGGAGCAGGGCACAGCTTCGGAAAGCACGAAAAGGCAGCGGTGGCGCGGGTTGCGCAGTGGCTATCGCAACGCCTCGCGCATGGGTAAAGGGGCTCCCCCATGGTTCTGCTGACCCTCGTTCTTCTGACCGCTGCCCCCGTGAAGCCGCTGCCGATGCTTCCCGCGCCGCTGGGCCGGCTGGGCGATTTCGTCGCCGCGGTTCCCGAAGGGGGGCTGCCGGCCGGTGAGAAGGTGCTCGTCGGCAAGCTCGACGGCTGCGATCGCGAGCAGGCGTACTACCTGACCCGCGCGGTGTCGGGGACGCTGGTGGCCGTGCAGCAGCTTCAAGACTGGATGAACCAGACGAAGGGCCTCGAGAAGAAGCTGTTCGCGGCCGGGAAGCTGGGTGAGGTCGCGCAGAACGTGGCGTCGTCGGCGGCGATCGATTCGAAGATGTGCACCGCTGCCGGCCTCGTCGATGGCTTCAAGCTCGACCTCGCGAAGACCCCGGCGAAGCTCTGCGCCACTGAGGCGGGCTGGCGGTTGGGAGACCACTGGTGGGCGAAGGCGAACAAGTCGTTCGCGGTGGTCGAGTTCCTGTCGTCCCCGGAAAAAGATCGCTGCCGCCCGCGCATCTCGGTCGCGCTGTTCGACAAGGCGGGCATCGCGCGCATCCGCCTGCACGCCGACTACAACGGCGCCGCGTCCATCTCGCTGCTCGGCGACAAGTGCGTCGGCCTCGACTTCAACTTCGACGAAGGCGCTCAGTCCTTCGTCCCCACGTGGAGAAATTCGAAAAGCTGCAAACCGTAACCATGGCCACCATTGCTCCGATCATCGAAGTCGACGCCGTTCATCCCCAGCCGCGACACGTCGAACGCGCGGCCGAAGTGCTCGAGGCCGGCGGGCTCATCGCGTACCCCACTGACACGTATTACGGCATCGGCTGCGACCTGATGTCGAAGAAGGGCATCGATCGCCTCTATGCCCTCAAAGACCGCGATCGGAAGAAGCCGCTGTCGTTCCTCTGCGCCGACTTGTCGGACGTTTCTCAGTACGCGCTGGTCAGCAACTTCGCGTACCGAACGATGAAGCAGCTGACGCCCGGCCCGTTCACGTTCGTGCTCGAGGCCACCAAGCTCGTGCCGCAGATCATGCAGACCAAGCAGCACCAGGTCGGCATTCGCGTGCCCCAGGCGCCGCTGATGCTGGCGATCGTCGCGCGCCTCGGCCGGCCGCTGGTCACCACGTCCGCGTGTGACGCCGATCACCACCCTTTGATCAATGCAAAGGCGATCAAGGACGAGCTGGGCAACCGCGTCGATCTGATCCTCGATGGCGGGGTGCAGCCCAGCGAGCCGTCGACGGTGGTCAGCCTGATTGGCGACCAAATAGATGTTTTGCGGCAGGGGAAGGGCATCATCGTGGTGTGACCCCGTTCGACCCGTTGCTGGACGCGTGGATCGGCTTCCTGCGCGCCGAAAGAAACGCGTCGCCAAAGACGATCGAGGCGTACGGAAACGACGTGCGGCTGTGGCTGGAAGACGCCACGGAAAAGAAGCTCGACGTGATCGCGGTGGATCGCGACGACGTGCTCGAGCACCTCGCCACGCTGCAGGGCAAAGGGCTGGGTCCCAGAAGCCGGGCGCGCCACCTCGCGGCGCTGCGGGGGTTCCACCGGTTTTTG
>JAYUXE010000483.1:0-4778 GCA_043753165.1 Archangiaceae bacterium
GGGGCCGAACCGCGCGCAGCTACACAGCAGAAACAGGGCTGCGACGCATTTCATCGACTGCCTCCGCGCGCGAACATCTCACGCCCACGCATCAAATGCGTGGAATCCCTGGGGCTCGCAGTTACTTGAGCGCCGTGGATCCGGTCGTCATCGTGGGCGCGGGTGTCGCGGGGCTGGCCTGCGCGCAGGCGCTCGCGGCCGCCGGAAGAGCACCGGTGATCCTCGAGCGCGGGCGGGGGGTGGGGGGCCGCTGTGCCACCCGCCGGCTCGAGGGGCAGCCCGTGGATCTCGGACCTGCGTTCCTGCATGGCAAGGCGCCCGACTTTCTCGCCGCCCTCGCCGCGGTCCCTGCGATTGCGGTCAAGGCCTGGCCTGCGCACATCGAAGGGGTGGGGCGGCCATGCCAGCCCGAAGCCTTCGACCCGACCGAGACCCGACTCGCGTTCGCCGACGGGCTGACCGCGTTCCCGAAGGCGCTCGCTCGAGGCCTCACTGTACAGACCGGGGTCCAGGTGCTCGGGGTCGAAGCAGACGGCGCGCAGCTGAAGCTGCTGCTTGCGGCCGGGGCCCCGATGCGCGCAACCACCGTGGTCCTCGCGGTCGCGCCGGAACAGGCGATCGGCCTGCTCGATGAGAACGCCCACGGGGCGATGGCGACCCTCCGCGCGATGCTCTCGATGAGCCCGAGCGAGCCCGCGTTGTCGCTCGCCGCGCTCTACCCCGCGGACGCCCCGGCGCCGGCGTGGCAGGTGCTTTATCCGGAAGCGTCGCGGATTCTTCAGCTCGTCTCCCACGACTCGAGCAAGCGAACCGCGCCCGGGTTTCGCGCTCTGGTGTTCCAGACGCATCCCCGCTGGTCGGGCGAGCACCTTGATGATCCGACCTGGCCCGAGCAGGTGCTGGCCGAGGGAGGTCGGGTCGTCGGCCCCTGGGCCGCCTCGCCGCTGCATCGCTACGCACAGCGCTGGAGCTACGCGCGCACCGGGCGATCGGGCGAGCTGGCGGCGCCGATGTTCTTCCTGTTTCCCGACGGCGCCCGCCTGGGCGTGTGCGGCGACCGCTTCGCGCCCGGCGGTGGCGTCGAGGCCGCGTGGAGGGCGGGCCGGTCGCTCGCCGCGCGCATCCTCTCGATGGAGAAGACATGAACGAATTGGAACAGCGGGTCAGCGGTGACGGCAGGCACGAGTGCGACGGGGTGGGCGCGGCGAAGATCTGCGTGAAGATGGTGGCGGTCGCCGACCTGCCCACCCGCCGCGGGCGCTTCCAGATCGTCGGCTTCTGGAACAACCGCGACGCCAAGGAGCACATCGCGATGGTCCACGGCGACGTCATCGGCCAGTCGGACGTGCCGGTTCGGCTTCACTCCGAATGTCTGACCGGAGACGTGTTGGGGTCGCTTCGCTGCGACTGCCAGGACCAGCTAACTGAGGGGCTGCGCGCGATCGAGCACGCGCCGGGCGGCGTGCTGCTCTACCTGCGACAGGAAGGGCGGGGCATCGGGCTGATCAACAAGATCCGGGCCTACGCGCTCCAGCAGCAGGGCCTCGACACCGTCGAAGCGAATCAGGCGCTCGGCTTTCGCGACGACGAGCGCGACTACGCGCTCGCGGCGCACATGCTGATGAGCCTCGGCATCAAGTCGGTGCGGCTCATCACCAACAATCCCGACAAGATCAAACAGCTCACCCAGTACGGCGTGACGGTCAGCGGCCGCATCCCCCACCTCATCCCGCCCAACGAGCACAACCGCTTCTATCTCGAGACGAAAGAGCGCCGGTCGGGCCACGTGCTCGAGCTCGAGAAGCGGCGGCTCGAAGAGCAGAGCGACGCGGTGGTGGTCGACCCCGGGCCTGCCCACCCGTCTTGAAACACCAGCTCTAGGTTCAGTGTGGTGATCGGTGCGGGCGCGTTCCACTGAAGGGCCAGGCTGCTCACGTCCGCAAGGGTCGCGAAGACAAAGGAGGTGGCGTCAGGCTTCTTGCGCAGGCGTGTCCTCATGGTTTGCCGGTAGCCAATCGCCCGCTCAGGTCGGAAAGCGCTTTCCAACCACCCCAGTCGCGCACGGCATGCCAGGCTTCCGGACCACCATCGTGCACCCATGATTGCCGCGCAGACCCAGGACTCTCGAACCCCGTCGGCGGCTGGCGAGGGCATTCCGCCGCCACCGAAGTCGGGGCCGATGAAGTGGCTGCCGGGGCTGTGGGTGGCACGCCACTACCGGCGCGCCTGGCTCGTGAAGGACCTTGCCGCCGGGCTCGTACTCACTTCGCTCCTCGTCCCCGCGGGCATGGGCTACGCCGCGGCGGCGGGGCTGCCACCGATCTGCGGCCTCTACGCCACGATCTTTCCGCTCATCGCCTACGCGATCTTCGGGCCCTCGCGGATCATGGTGCTTGGCCCCGACTCTGGGCTCGCGGCGCTGATCGCCGCCGCGGTCCTCACGCTGTCTGCCGGCGACGTGGAACGGGCGGTCGGGCTCGGCTCGGTGTTGGCCATCCTGACGGGTGTGCTCTGCATCGCCGCCGGGTTTCTCCGGGCGGGCTTCGTTACCGATCTGCTCTCCAAGCCCGTACGCGTTGGGTACCTGAACGGCATCTGCCTGACCGTGCTGGTCACGCAGCTTCCCAAGCTGTTCGGGTTCTCGGTCAACTCGACCGCGGTGGTCGACGGCGTCAGAGGTCTGGTGAGGGGACTGGCCGACGGAAGACTCAACCCGGTAGCGCTGGGAATCGGCAGCGCCTGTCTCGGCGTGATCTTCGTGACGCAGCGGTTCGCCCCTCGCGTCCCAGGCATCTTGATCGCGGTGCTCCTCGCGACTGTTGCGGTGACGGTGCTCGGGCTGTCGGGTTCCGTCGGCGTGGTCGGCGCGGTGCCGGGCGGCATTCCACTGCCGGCGCTCCCGAAGCTGGCGATGGCAGACCTGAGCCCGATGGTGACCGCGGCCTTCGGCATCGCGCTGGTCTCGTTCGCAGATACCAGTGTGCTGTCGCGAACGTACGCGGGCCGAGGCGGGTATCGCGTCGACCCCAATCGTGAGCTCATCGGCCTTGGGATCGCGAACCTCGCGGCGGGCTTCTTCCGTGGGTTCCCCATCTCGAGCAGCGCCTCTCGCACCCCCGTCGCAGAGTCGGCAGGGTCGAAGACGCAGCTGACTGGAGTCGTCGGCGCGGTGGCGATCACCCTGCTGCTCGTGGCAGTTCCCCGCCTGACCACCAACCTGCCGATCGCCGCGCTCGCGGCCGTCGTCATCGCCGCCGTGGTGCGCAACCTCGACTTTGGCCAGCTTCGCGTCTTTCTTCGTGTTCGCCGCTCGGACTTCGTCGTCTCAACCGTCGCGTTCCTCGGCGTCGCGGTGCTTGGGGTCCTCGAGGGGATCGCGATCGCGGTCGGGATCTCGATTCTCGACATGCTGCGCCGCGCGTGGAGACCCCACGACGCCATTCTCGGGCGCGCCGAGGGAGTGAAGGGCTACCACGACGTCAAGCGCTACCCGAACGCTCGCCAGGTGCCCGGCCTCGTGCTCTTCCGTTGGGACGCCCCACTCTTCTTCGCGAACGCCGACACCTTTCGACAGCGCATCCTCGAAACGGTCGAGGCAGCACCCTCAGCGACGCTGTGGGTCGTCGTGGCGGCAGAGCCGATCACCGACGTCGACACCACCGCGGCCGAGATGATCCGGGAACTCGACGTCGAGCTTGCGGCACGCGGCGTCGAGCTGGCCTTCGCCGAGCTGAAGGACCCCGTCAAAGACGGGCTCAATCGCTACGGCCTGCGCGCGCAGATCGGCAGCGACTTCTTCTTTCCCACCATTGGCGTCGCGGTGAAGACGTTCCTCGAACGGAACGCAATCCAATGGGAGGACTGGGAGGACGCAAAACCAGGAAAATCACCATTCGCAACGAATCGCAGGTTTCCAGGGCCGGGCAGCGGTCGGGCGTGATGCCGCGCTGCTCGGACGCGATGTGCACCGTCGCTAAAGCGGGGTCGGACGCGCCTGCCCGAGGCAGCCACCCAAGCGTCCTGGCCCTCGACCTAGCTGCGCGCCTGATCCGCCGCGCTGGCGCACTCCAGGCACCGCGTGGCCTCGGGCATCGCACCCAGCCTCTTGGCGCTGATCTTCTTCTCGCAGCTGACGCAGACGCCCCAGGTGCCCGCATCCAGCCGGGCCAGCGCGGCGTCGATCGCGTCCACCTCGGTGCGCTCACGCTCCGACAGCGACACCAGCACGTGGGCGATCTTCTCGCTCGAGGCGCGCTCGGTCGGCTCCCCGCGCAGCAGCGCTCCATCGTTCTCGTTGTTCTTCTGGCTGCGATCGAGCTGGTGCCGGCGGGCGACCAGCGTGGTGCGTGCAGTGGCGGCGGAAGCGGCGTGGGTAGTCATTTGCAGCGAGTGTGCTCTTCTCCGCGCTCGGAGTCCCAAAGCAAAAACGCTCGCGCGGCGTGGCCCCGAGGCTTTCCCCAGAAGATCGCGTTCTTGAAGACGTAGGCGTCGCCCTCTGCGAGGGTGATCAGCCGTGCGGGACCAAACGGATCCCAACCGCCCATCAAGGCGCAGCCCACTTCAAGGCAGGTGCTGTAGAGGCCCGACGCGATGACTGCGCCCTCGCACGGCTCGGCGTCAAACGCCGGCCGACGGGTCGGACGAGACCTGTAGAGAATCCCGACGGCGCGGGGGGCGACGCGAACGCGCTCGGGCATCACTCGGAGTGTGAGATCACTTTGAGGCGGCTCGATTGAGCGAGCTGCCTCGGCTGAGAACGTACTCGCGGTCTGTTCGGC
>JAYUXE010000484.1:0-4776 GCA_043753165.1 Archangiaceae bacterium
CCTTGCACGTGTCGCTCACGTGGTCGCAGTAAAGGCCGGCGTCGCATGCCACCCTGCCGCAAGGGCTGGCCGAGCCCGGAACGCAGTTCGCGGCTCGTACTTGACCAGGTAGTCGTAGCCGCTGGCAGGCCCCGTCGGACCGTCTGGAACAAGCGTCGAAGCCGCCGGGACACCGCAGGCAACCAACAGGCACAGAGCGAGGCAGCGCATGCAAACCCGTACGCCGACGCCCCGCCGGCCGAACAAAAAGGCCTTCGATCGAATTCGATCGAACCTGGCGCGGCGCGTCAGACCCACCACAACGCGCCGCGTCATAATCTTCGATCGAATTCGATCGGATGCCCTAAAGCTAAGGACCCCGGGCACTTGACGGGTGCGGAGCGGTCAACTTTTGACGCGCAGCGGCATAACGCCGGGCCTCAGAGGCGGGCGCCGAGCGTTGCCGCAATGCGCAACAAGTCGGAGAAAACGCCGGCGGCGGTGACTTCGGGCCCGGCGCCCGGACCCTGAACGATCAACGGATTCTCGCGGTACCGCCGGGTCGTGAACTGGACCACGTTGTCCGTCAGCCGGATGTGGGCGAACGCGTGGGTCGCGGGCAGCTCGGTCAGCCCGACCTTCGCCTTCCCGCCCGCCTCCAGCCGCGCGACGTACCTCAACACCGTGCCGTTCTTCTTCGCGCGGTCGAGCCGTTCGCGCATCGGCGCATCGAGCTCGGCAAGGCGCTTCAGAAACGCTTCTGGCGGGACGTCGCGCATCCCGGCCGGAACCAGGTTCTCGAGCTCCACCGCGTCCAGCGACGTCTGCCACCCGTTCTCTCGCGCGAGGATGACGAGCTTTCGCGCGACGTCCAGCCCCGACAAGTCGTCGCGGGGATCCGGCTCGGTGTAGCCGAGCTCGCGCGCGGCCTTCACCAACTCGGAGAACGGCGTCGTGCCGTCGTATCGGTTGAACAAGTAGGCCAGCGTGCCCGAGAAGATGCCTTCGACCGCGAGCACCTCGTCCCCGGTGTCCACCAGGTCGCGCAGGGTCTGAATCACCGGCAAGCCGGCTCCGACGGTCGACTCGTACCGGAACCGCGCCCCACCCTTCTGCGCCGCCGCGCGAATCGCCACATACCTTTCCCACGGCCCCGCGCCGGCCTGCTTGTTGGGCGTGATGATGTGAATCCCGCGCGCGAGCCACGCCGCGTACTGCTCGGCGCCCGCATTCCCTGCCGTGCAGTCGATGATCACCGCGTGCGGCAGGTGCTCCGCGTGCACGTGGTCCGCAAACTTCGCGAGGTCCGTCGCCACTTCGGCGCCGTCGAGCACCATCGTCTTGCTCTTCGCGATGGCCCGAACGCGCAAGTCCAGATTGCTGGTCTCCAACAGCCGCGCGCGCGACGCCTCGATCTGCCGCAGCAGCGCCTGCCCGACGTTTCCCGGCCCAATCACCCCGACCGACAGCGTCTGCGGCGACAAATAGAACCCCGCGTGCACGGCCCGCAGCGCACGGGTCGCATCGTCGGCCGAGATCGCCACCGAGATGTTCCGTTCTGACGCGCCCTGCGCAATCGCCTTCACGTTGACGCGCGCGCGGGCGAGCGCATTGAACAACCGCGCCGCGACCCCGGGCGTGCCCGCCATTCCATCGCCGACGACCGCCAGCGCCGCGATGCGAGGCATCACGTTCACGTCCTGAATGTGCCCCGCCGCCACTTCGCGCGCGAACGCCTCGAGCAGCGCCGCGCGCGCACGGTCGGACTCTTTTTCCTGCACCACGATGCAGATCGAATGCTCCGAGCTGCCCTGCGAGATCATCACCACCGACACCCCCGCCGCCTTCAACGATCCGAACGCGCGCTCGGCAGTTCCAGGCACGCCAATCATCCCCGCGCCTTCGACGTTCAAGATCGCCAGCCCACCGAACGTCGTCACGCCCTTCACGGGCTGCGCCGCGTCCGACGTGGCCGAGATGCGCGTGCCCGGCTTCTGCGGCGCAAACGTGTTGCGGATGAAGATCGGAATCGACCGGCTGATCGCCGGCGCCATCGTCTGCGGGTGAATCACCTTCGCTCCGAAGTACGCGAGCTCGCACGCCTCGGAGTACGACATCTCGGTCAGTAGCACCGCCTCGGGCACCAGCCGTGGATCCGCCGACAGCACCCCGTCGACGTCCGTCCAGATGTGAATCTCACTGGCTTCGAACAGCGCGCCGAAGATCGCGCCTGAATAATCGCTGCCGTTGCGGCCCAGCGTGGTGATGCGGCCCGACCGATCGCGCGCGATGAAGCCAGTGACGATCACGCGCTCGCGGGTCCGCGCGGCGCCCCACTTCTCGAGCCTGGCATTCGAACGATCCCAATCTACCAGCGCGCCGAGCTCGGTCTTTTCGACCACGAGCACCTCGCGCGCATCGAGCCAATCGGTCGCCGCCGCCCGCTGCCGCAGCGCCGCGTCGAGCATCAGCGACGACCAGACCTCGCCGAGCCCGCTGATGAGCTCGAGCAGATCGTTCGACACCGCGCCGACCAGCGTCTGGGCCTGTAACAACGCGCGCAGGCCTGCGACCTCACCCTCGAGCCGGGCGACCATCGGCCCCGACTGCGCCCCCAGCAGCTCGACCGCCGTCTGCCGATGCCGTTCGCCCAGCGCGGTGAGATCTTCTTCCCAGCCCGCATCGTGCGTCGACGCTTTGCGGACGAGGCTGATCAAAGCATCGGTGACGCCCTGCATCGCCGACACGACGACGACCTGGCGTTCTTTTCGAGCGAGAAGAATGTCTGCGACTTTGCCGATGCGTTCGGCATTCGCGACGCTGCTGCCACCGAACTTGTGAGCGATGTGCGGTTTCAAGGGCCCCGCACTCTCGCATCACTGCCCCCAGAAGCGAGGTTCGCGTCGACCTCACCGCCTCACGCCTACTTCCGGACCTCGCCGAGGTCGACGAACGCGCCGTCGACCATCACCACGAACGGACGATCTTCGAACTGAAAGCCGCCCTTCCCGTCGTGCTCGACGATCTGCAGCTTGCCCATGCCGTAGCCCATTGGCCCGCGCGAGTAGTAGTGCGCGCGCAGCTTGTACGGGTACGCGCGCTTCTGCGGAGGCAGCCGAATCGTGAACTCTTCCGGCCCGTAGCCCGTGGTGACGTCGGCGTAGAGCTCGCCACCCGAAGGAAGCGTACGCTGCGAATAGAACGCATGGCCGCCCTTGCCGTCGTTGATGTGGAAGTCGACGTCGTTGGCGTCCGTTTCCCACGTCAGCACGAAGCGCACCGATGGCTGGTCTTCGAGTGCCGCGCCCAGCTTCTTCAACCGTGCCCGAACGTCGGCAGCGACCCCGGGGTCCTTTTTGATCCACGCGGCGCCCACCAGGCCGAGGTCTTCGCGAAGGATCCGATCGGCTCCGAGAAAGCGGTTCTCGATGTTCGGCTGGGCAAGGCCCTTTTCGATCGCCGCGAAGGCCTGGTCTGGCTTGCCAAGTCGCAACAGCGCGAACGCGAGAAAGCGGTGGCCCGCCGGGTGATCCGGGCGTTGTTCGGCTGCCTTCGCGAACGTGTCGGCCGCGAGCAAAAGCCCGGTTCCGTCCTTCAACCGTTCGAGCCGCACGCCCGCGAACCGGCGAAGGTCCGCGCGGCCCGGGAAGAGATCGATGATCGAGCCATACGCCCTACCTGCCCGTTCGAGATCTCCCTTCGCTTCCAACGCTTCGCCCAGCGCAATCAGCGCGAGCACGTCGCCCGCCTGCTCTTCCCGCCAGCCCCACGCACGGTCCAACGCCTTCTGCGTCTGCTTCGCCGCCAGCGCGACCATCACCTCTTTGAAAGGCCCTTCCCACGGCTCGCGCGACGTCGGCATCGCCTCTTCATCCGCAGCGACCCGGCGACGTTCCATCTGCTCCAACCCGGGTGGAGGCGGAGAAGAAGGGGCCGGAGCCGTCGCCTGCCGCGGCGCCTTCTTCTTCTCGCGTTCCTCGGGCTCTGCTCCTTTCGGGGCCCCGTCGTCCATCGGCCCGGGTTCGGCGGCCATGCCTTCGGACGGCGCCTCGTCTTTCACGCTCGAAGCCCTGGGGCTGCTGGTGACGGGCTTCGAGGCCGGCTTCGCCGTAACGGCGATCGCATCGGGCGCCCGGCGCAGCATCGCGATGCGGCCGTTCTCGACGGTGAGAATGTCGGCCAGCGCTCTGCGGTCGATCTTGAAGCGCGCGTAGTCCTGTTCCGTCTCGAGAACGAGCATGGCCGTATACGGAGACAGCACGCGGTGCTTCACCGACAGCGCGATGATTTCGTCGCGAATCTTCTGCTTCTGCGCCTGCCCATCTGCTCCGCGATCCTGCTGGTCGAGCAGCGCAAGAATCTTCGCCTGCGCCCACGCGCGCTGCAGCAGCGGCTTCTCGACGCCGGTGAGCCCCGTGAGGGGAACCGCGACGCTCCCTGCCTTGACGGTCACCGGCGCAGCCCCCACGCCTTCGAGCACCACCACCGCCTCGTCGCCCGCCTGGACGCCCTCGAGCGCCGTCGGCCAGACGACCCTGGCGCCTTCAGCGGTGACCGCAACCTTCGCCACCGTCGACTCGCCCAGGCGCCGCACCAGCGACTCCACGTCGAGATCGCCGTCCAGCACCGTGCCGGCCTTCGGCAGCTTGAACGCGACCAGCCGCTTCAGCACCGCCTCGTCCCGAATACCGCCGACCGCGATCGCATCGAGCCGCTGCGTCCCGGCGTCCTTCAACCGCGCCACCGCCGCCAGCAGCTGATCGCCTTCCACGTCGCCCGACGTGAAGACGCCGTCGG
>JAYUXE010000485.1:0-1931 GCA_043753165.1 Archangiaceae bacterium
TGAAGCTTCCGCCGGAAGTTCAGGAAGGGGCGACGGTGCCCGGCGCGCGCACGCTGGCGCAGATGATCGCGCGACTGGAACGTGACGCGATCAGCGAGGCGCTGCGCGAGGCGCGGGGCAAGAAGATCAAGGCAGCGGCGCTGCTGGGCATCAGCCGCCCGACGCTCGACAAGAAGATCGAGGATTACCAGCTGATCGTCGAGAAGCGCCGCGCGCCGTGAAGCTTCGATTCTCGGCCGAGGTCGAAAGGGCCCGGAAAAAGGGGCTGCCGTTGGTGGCGCTGGAATCGTCCGTCATCGCGCAGGGCCTGCCGCAGCCACACAACCTCGAGAACGCGATCAACTGCGAGCGGGCGATTCGTGACGCAGGCGCGGTGCCGGCGACGACGGCCTTGCTCGACGGTGACCTCTGGGTCGGGGTCGATCAGGTGCAGTTGGTGCGTCTGTCGCACGGCGAAGGCATGCGAAAGGTCGGCTCGCGGGATCTGGCGATGGCGATCGCCGACGCAGCCAGCGGCGGCACCACGGTGAGCGCGACGTGCGAGCTGGCGGCGGCGGCGGGAATTCGCGTCTTCGCGACGGGCGGCCTGGGCGGCGTGCATCGCGGCGTGGCCGAGCACCTGGACGTCTCGCAGGATCTTCCGGCGCTCGGCCGTTTTCCAGTCGCGGTGATCTGCGCGGGGGCGAAGTCGGTGCTCGATCTGCCCAAGACGCTCGAGCTGCTCGAGACGCTGGGCGTGCCGGTGGTGGGGGTCGGTACGGATGAGCTGCCGGGCTTCTACACGGCGCAGACGGGGTTGATGCTCGAGCACCAGGTGGCAGACGCCGCGCAGGCCGCACGGCTTTGCCGGGCGCGGTTCGAGGTGCTGGGGCAGGGCGGCATCGTGTTCGCGTTGCCGCCGCCGGCGAAGACGTCGCTGAGGCACGCCGAGGTCGAACGGCATTTGAAAGCGGCGCTGCTGGCGGCGAAGAAGAAGAAGGTGACGGGGAAAGCGGTCACTCCGTTCTTGCTCAGAGAGCTGTCGGCCCGAACGAAGGGGAAGAGCCTCGAAGCAAACCTGGCGCTGCTCGAGAACAACGCGCGGTTCGCGGCACACGTCGCGGTCGCGCTGGCCGCGGCCAGGTAGATGCAGCGAACGCTCTCGGCCCCGGGGAAGCTGTTTCTCGCCGGCGAGTACGCGGTGCTGTGGGGTGGGGTCGCGCGCATCGCGGCGGTCGGCCCGCGCACGGCGGCGTTCGTGAAGTCGCGCGTCGACCGCGACGTGGCGCTGGCGCTGGAAGACGGGAGGCTCGAGGGTCGAACGACGCCGCTGGGCGCGCGCTGGGCGACCGAGCCGGTGCCGGAGTCTTTCCACTTCGCCGCGCGGGCCGTCGACCTGGTGCTGCGCGCGGTCGGCCGGCAGGTGCCGGGCTTTTCGATTGCCTTCGAGCCATCGCCCGGCGCGCCCGATGGCCGCAAGCTGGGCATGGGCAGCAGCGCGCGCGCCGTGGTGCTCGCGACGGAAGCCGCGCGGTACGGCCTCGACGCGAACCTCGACACGCTGAAGCTGTCGTTGCTGACGCACGCCCTCGCCCAGAAGGGCAAGGGCAGCGGCGGTGACGTGGCGGCGATCTTCGCGGGCGGCATCGTGCGCTACCGCCGGTACGATCTCACTGCGCTGACCAAAGCGTCGACGGGTACGGATCTGTCGGGAGCGCTGCGCAATGCGCCGCCCGTCGAGCTGTCGCGCCTTCCCGATGCGAAGCTGCCGATGGTCTACGCCTTTGCCGGGCAGAGCGCGTCGACCCGGTTTCTGATCGGTGAGGTCGAGAAGCGGTGGTCGGACTCCGATCGCCAGCGTTTCGTCGGAACGTCGGATTCGCTCGGGCAGGTGCTCGAGACGGGCCTTGCCAGGGGCGACTTCGCCGCGGTCAGCGAAGCCGCCGAAGGGC
>JAYUXE010000486.1:0-4774 GCA_043753165.1 Archangiaceae bacterium
CGCCAGCTGCGAGCCACCCGCGAGCCGCATCCGGCTGCCGTCGGGAAGCGCCATCACGCCCTGCCCGCCGACGGCCGTGCGCAACACTTCACCCGCGACCAGCACGTCGCCTTCGCGCGCCATCGACAGCTCGGCTCCGACCTTGCTCAGGCCAAGCGCAGTCTCGACTTCGGTTCCTGCTTCGACATGCGCTGCGACCACTTCCGCGACCACCGGCACAGGCTCGGGAGCCTTCGGGACGACGAGAACGACCGCCGCCATGGCCGACGCGACCAGCGCGAAGCCCAGCGGCAACTTCCAGAAATTCCGCGACGCCTTTGCCTGCCGCGCGAGGCCCTTCTCGACGATCTGCGAGATGCCCTGGTCGACCTTCGCCCACTCGACCTTCGGGTGCGGCGTCTGCGCGTCTTGCAACACCAGCCGCGCCTGCCTCACATCGAGCAGCTTCTCGCGGCAATCGACGCATTCTGAAAGGTGGTGCTCGACCAGCGCCGTCGCTTCCGCATCGAGCTCGCGCGCCGAGTACTGCCACAGCAGCCCTTCGTCGTGGCGCTTCATGGCTTGCCCTCGACCAGCTCGCGCAGCGCGTGCGTGAACTCGAGGCGGGCGTGAAAAAGACGAGAGCGCACCGTGTTGTACGAGCAGTCGACTGCCTTTGCGATCTCCTCCGGGCCCATGCCGCAGAGCTCGTGGTAGACGAACACGATTCGCTTCTTCGGCGTCAGGCCCTGCAGCGCTTTCTGCACCAGGCGCGCCGACTCTGCGGCCTGCGCCGCGCACTCCGGGTCGTCCGTGCTCAGCTGCTCGGGAACTTCGTCGACCAGATCCTCGCGACGCCTTCTCCACCAGCGCTGGTGCATCAGTGCGACATTGGCGCACACGCGGTAGAGGAAGGTGCGGAACTGGGATTCACCGCGGAAATTGGGCACAGCTTTCAGTAGCCGCAGGTACGTCTCCTGGATCAAATCTTCCAGGTCCGAACGCCGGCCCATCAAATGGCTCAGCGTGCGCGCGACGTCGTCGCGGGTCAGGCGGTACAGCTCTTCGAAGGCGAGAATGTCGTCGTTGCGGATGCGTTCGACGAGTCTCAGCAGCTTCGCTTCGAGCGCAGTCGGCGGCGCCGGCGTAGGAACCAGTTGCTGAAGGGAAATTGCTCCGGCGCTCATCGTTGGCCTCCGGGGCAACCAGACGTCGAGGGTGTCATCGAGCACACTTCCGTTCGTTGCCGGACCCCCGCGAACTGATCATTCGCTGCGGCGAAATGATTCCGATGATCACCTGACGGAATCGAGGCAACGAAGACTGCCGAGCGCGGACAAAAATTCTTCCCCCGTGCTCAAAAAAACCCATGAATCCGCGTTTCGCGTTGTTGCTGACTCCGCTGCTCCTTGCCGGCTGCATCGTCGACCGGGGTGACCCCTGGCAGGACTGCACGTTCGGTTGTCCTGGCGCTTCGTGTTCCACGTCCGACGAGTGTCATTCATCGTGCGCGTGCAACTCGGGCCGCTGTTCTCCAAAAGCAAAGTGCACGACGGGCGCTGACTGTTCCGACGGCAAGGCGTGCGTCGCCGGCAGCTGTCAGCCCGCGTGCACCGCGAACGCCGAATGCAAGACGGGTGAGCAGTGCCTCTACGGCAGCTGCCGCCCGCTTCCTCCGAACCCCAAGACCTGCACCAACAACAACCAGTGCGGCCTCGACGCGTGCATCAACGGCTACTGCTGCCGTCCCTGCACGAAAGACGTCGACTGCGGCGGTAACTCGACGTGCCAGGCCGGCTTCTGCGGCCCGACCTCGCAGCCGGATGGCGGCAGCGGCGTGGGCGGCGGCGCAGGCGGCCACTCGGGAGCCGGCGGCGGTCACGCGGGCACCGGTGGCGGCGTCAGCGGCACGGGCGGCAATACGGGCACCGGCGGCGGCGTCAGCGGCACGGGCGGAAACACGGGCACCGGCGGCGGCGTCAGCGGTACGGGCGGCGGCAGCGGCGGCCACCCGGTTCCTCCGGCGACGTGCGCGAACAACGCGGCGTGCGGCGTGGGCGCGTGGTGCGTGAACGCGGTTTGCTATTACGGCTGCAGCACGGACAACGGGTGCAACCAGGGTGAGAGCTGCCAGGGCGGTCTGTGCCGTCCGCGCATCCCGGGCACGTGCTCGAAGCAGTCAGACTGCGGCGCTTCGCAGGACTGCGTCGACTCGACCTGCCGCAACCGCTGCGGCAGCACCGCGCAGTGCTCGGCGACCGAGACCTGCCGCATCGGCTACTGCTTGCCGGGCTCGGGTCCCCAGTGCGTGAGCAACTGCGACTGCATCGCGGGCGAGCGCTGCCTGATGGGCACCTGCGCGCCGTAGCGAAGTGAAGTGAAGTGAAGAGGCCCCGTCGTCGCGAGTTCAGCGGCGGCGGGGCTTTCTCATTTGCGGGGGCTCAGCGCCTTTGCGAGCTCGTCGTACAGATGAATCGCGCTGGCGATCGCCTTGTCGAAATCGCCGAGGTGCAGGCTTTCGTTCTCCGAGTGCGCGTTCGTGTACGGATCTTCGACGCCGATCAGCAGCGCCGGCACGCCGCCGAGCTCTTTGCTGAACGGCTCGACGAAGCCAATCGACCCACCGCAGCCAATCGCGACCGCCTTCTTTCCGTACCCTTTCTCGAGCGCGCGGAACGCCGCCTGAAACGCGGGGCCACTCGGATCCGTGTACCACCAGTTGACGCTCTGGTCGGGCTTGATGGTCGCCTCGAGCCCCCACGGCACCGCCGCCTTCAGCGCGTCGACGAGCTTCTGCTGCACGTCCTTCGGGTCGAGGTTCGGCACCACGCGAATGCCGACGCGCGCCCAAGCCGATTCACAGATGATGTTGCGCGCGTCGACGCGGCTGCTCGCCTGAATCGCATTCACCGTCAGCGATGGCTGGCGCCAGTTGGTCTCCCACGGGTGGCGGCCCTTCCCCAGCAGCTCGACCGACGGCAGCATCCCCGCCTGCTTCCGGAAGTGCGCGTCGTCGCCCGGCAGTTCGGTGATCCACTCGCGCTCTTCCTTCGTCAGCGGCTTCACGGCGTCGAGCACCCCCGGAATCGCGATCGAGCCATCGGCGTTCGTGAGGCCCGCGAGCATCTTCGCAAGTCCCATCACCGGATCCGGCACCGGCCCGCCCCACATGCCCGAGTGCAGCGACTGCTTCAGCGCCTTCACTTCGACGTCGACCGTGACGAGCCCGCGCAGCGCGGTCGTGATGCTCGGCAACGACGTCTCGAAGTTGCCCGTGTCCGTCAGCACGATGCAGTCGGCCTGCACCAGCGTGCGGTGCTTCTGCAGAAACGCGGTCAGGTGCTCAGAGCCGATCTCTTCCTCGCCCTCGATGATCACCTTCACGTTCAGCGGCAGCGCGCCCGCGCCCTTCAGCCAGGCATCGACGGCCGACGAGTGCACCACCACGCCGGCTTTGTCGTCCGCCGCGCCGCGCGCGAACAAGCGCCCGTCGCGCTCGGTCGGCTCGAACGGTGGCGACTTCCACGCCTTCGCATCACCCGCCGGCTGCACGTCGTGGTGCGCGTACAGCAGCAGCGTCGGCTTGCCGGGCGCGTCCAGAATCTCTCCGTAGACGTACGGGTGCGCGCCTTCGACCTCGAGCAGCTTCACGTTCTTGAACCCGCGCTTCTCGAGCAGCTTCGCGGTCGCTTCCGCCGACGCGCGCACGTGCTTCGGGTCGAACCCTTCGAAGGAAACGGAAGGAATGCGAACCAGCGTCTTCAGATCTTCGAGGTAGCTGTTCTTCTCGGCGGCGAAACGGGCCAGCGCTTTGTCGGTAGACATGCCGCCGACATAGCCTTTAGCCCTTCAGACGCGAAAGGTGTTCGAGGACGTCGCGCGGCAACGACTCGGCGATGAGCGGAAACGACTTCAGCAGCACCTCGGCCATCGCCACGTATTCCTGCTCGAGGTAGCCGTAAAAGGTGACGCTCTGGATGCGCGTCTTCTCGTGAATTGCCACGTGCGCCTTCAGCGTCTCGGCCGCAATCTTCACTGGCTCGCGCACGCCTAAGTTTCCGGTGCCGCCGCCCAACGCGACCATCGCCACCGTCAGCGGCCCATCGCCGGGAATCGTCTCGATCGCGTCCCAAAGCGACTCGGAGCCCGTGCGAATCGTCTCGTTGCTGGGAAACGACGCGCCCGAGAATCCTTCGCGGTAGTCCATCACCGCGACGTGGGCGACCCAGCGCGCGCGGGGATGTTTGCCGGCGTGGGTCATCAACACCTGGCCCGGCTTCATCGGCCCGCCATACTTGCGGGTGAGCTCGAGGCTGACCTGCGACTGAAAGCGCGGGCCGCAGCTTCGGGAAATCGCTGCCGACACGCCGGTGCCCAGCGCGCAGTTCGTGTTCGAGGCGTTGACGAGCACCGCCTCGTGGCCGTCGGTGAGGCTTCCCCGGATGAGTGAGACGATCGGCGGCATGGGTGCCGACCTTAGCCGTGCATCAGGGAATCAGCGGGCACGAACCATCGCTGCACTCGTCATTCTTGCAGCCGCAGCCATACCGGCTGCAGTTGTAGATGGATTCTTGCGAGCAGCTGCGGCCGTCGTCACCGCCGACGGCTCCACCGAGGCACTGGTGGTTGGTGCAGCCCGACAGGTAGTCGCCGCACTGCTTGAACTCGAGCTTCGTGCACGCGTAGCCGGGGGCGAAGATTCCGCGACACTGCCCATCGACACACCCCGCCGCGTACGCCGCGCAAGCCGCCGTCTGACCCGCCGAACAACCCGTGCCCGGGCACCAGCCGCCGT
>JAYUXE010000487.1:0-4769 GCA_043753165.1 Archangiaceae bacterium
TTGCCCGCGCCTTCGAGAATGAACCGCGAGTTCGTCGGAATCACCGAGCCCGGCGTCGGGAACACCAGCAACCCGTCGGGCTTGCACTTCGCGAACGCCGACGCACCCGACAGCAGCAGAACGGCAAAGGCGACGCGCAGCATGCTTCCTCAGTGAACCGGGTTGTCCGGGTCGGTGATTTCGATGGTCCCGAAGCGGGCCTCGAACTTCGCCACGTTGTCCTGAATCGCCAGCAGCAGGCGCTTCATGTGCTTCGGGTTGGTGATGATGCGCGACCGCACCTTCGCCTTCGGCTGCTGCGGCTGCACGTAGATGAAGTCGAGCGTGAACTCGGTTTCCGTGTGGTTCACCAACGCCATGTTGACGTACGTGCCGTTCGCGACGTCGTCGTCGAGCTGGATTTGCAGCTGAATTTCTGGGGGCTTACCCGGGCTGTCTGCCATGTTCAGGTCCTTACCATGACCGTCACAGCCATGGACGACGTGAAGACGGCGTCATTCACGCTGGGTCCTCCGGCGGAAAAAGCCGTGGCCGCCGTGCTGCTCATTCACGGCTTCACCGGCAGCCCGTGGGAAATCCGGCCGCTGGGTGAATCACTCGCCGCGCGCGGTTTTCACGTTCGCGCCATCAAGCTGCCCGGCCACGGCACCGACCCCGAGGCGATGGCCTGGGTCACCTGGCGCGACTGGGAACACGCCGCCGAAGAAGGCCTCGCCGCGCTTAAGAACGCGAAGACCGTCTTCGTCGCCGGCCTCTCGATGGGAGCGCTCTTGAGCCTCCTGCTCGCTGCCCGCCACCCCGAACGCGTCAAGGGCCTCGCGATGATGGCGCCGGTGTGGAAGCTGCGCCCTCTCGACGGTCGCGTGCTGCGCCGCTTCCGGTTTCTGAACGTCGCGAAGCTCACCGGCTTCTGGGTGAAGAAGACGACGACGGACATCGAGGATGCGGGGTCGCGGGCGGACGCTCCGATTCTTCCGCGCTACCCGCTGGCCCGGCTCTACGACTTGTTCACGGTTCAGGACCACGCGCGCGAAGCGGTGTCGCGCGTGCGCTGCCCTGCGTTGATCGCCGGCGCCGAGAATGACCACGTCGTCCCGTTCTCCAGCGTGCAGTCGCTCGCTTCCCAGCTTCCCGGCGCGCGGCTGCTCACGTTGCGCCGCGGCTTTCACATTCTTCCCCGCGACACCGACCGCGCGCTGCTGGCCGATGAAGTGGCCAACTTCTTCGACGCGCTGGCCACCCCAAAACCAAGCTAAACGCAGCGCATGGGCAAAGCGCGCTTCGTGTTGTCGATTGACCAGGGCACCACCGGAACCCACGTCTCCGTCGTCGACGCGAAGGTGCAGGTCGTCGGCCGGGCGTACCAGGAATTCCACCAGTCCTTTCCCCGGCCGGGCTGGGTCGAGCACAACCTCGACGAAATCTGGAAGACCGTCGAGACCTGCACGACGAAGGCGCTCAAAGAAGCGGGCCTCAAGGGCAAAGACATTCTCACCATCGGCATCACCAACCAGCGCGAGACCACCGGCCTGTGGACGCGCGACGGCGTGCCCGCGCATCCCGCCATCGTCTGGCAAGACCGCCGCACGTCCGAGCTCTGCGCAGAACTGAAAGCGCGCGGCGAAGAGGCGGCCGTTCGCCAGACGACCGGGCTCGTGCTCGACCCGTACTTCTCGGCGACCAAGCTTCGCTGGCTGCTCGACAACGTGAAGAACATCGGCAAGCGCATCGATGCGGGCGACGTCTGCTTCGGCACCATCGACACGTGGCTCGTCTACAAGCTCACCGGCCACACTGCGCACGTCACCGACGTGTCGAATGCCAGCCGCACGCTGCTGATGAACCTCGAGACCCTGCAGTGGGACGACAAGATGCTCGCGCTGTTCGGCGTGTCGCGTTCGCTGCTGCCCCGCATCTGCGGCTCGTCCGAGCTCTACGGCCACACCAAGAACATGCAGTCGCTGCCCGATGGAATTCCCATTACCGGCATCGCGGGCGACCAGCAGGCGGCGCTGTTCGGCCAGGCGTGCTTCGCCCCCGGTGAATCGAAGTGCACCTACGGCACCGGCGCGTTTCTGTTGATGAACGTCGGCGACAAGCCGGTTCACTCGAAGGCGGGGCTGCTGTCGACGGTGGCGTGGAAGGTCGGCGGCCAGACGAGCTACGCCCTCGAAGGCAGCTCATTCATCGCCGGAGCGGCCGTGCAGTGGCTGCGCGATGGCCTGCGCATCATCAAGAAGGCGAGCCACGTCGAGAAGCTCGCGAACGAAGTGAAGGACTCGGGTGAGGTGGTGTTCGTGCCGGCGCTGGCGGGCCTGGGCGCTCCGCACTGGCGGCCTGAAGCGCGGGGGCTCTTCGCGGGCATCGACCGTTCGACCACGTCGGCGCATCTGGCGCGCGCGGTGCTCGAAGGCGTGGCGCTGCAGATTTTCGACCTCGCCGATGCGATGCGCCTCGACAGCGGCCGCGACATCCCCGCGTTCAAGGTCGACGGCGGCATGGTGAAGAACGATTTGCTGATGCAGTTCCAGGCCGACGTGCTCGGCACCAACGTGGTGCGTCCACAGAACGCCGAGACCACGAGCCTCGGGGCCGCTTTCCTCGCGGGCCTCGGCGTCGGCCTGTGGAGCTCGCCCGAGCAGATTCGCAAATCGTGGAAGGCCGAGAAAATCTTCAAGCCGAAGATGGCCGCCGAAACGCGCGCGCAGCACCTGCAGAAGTGGCGCGATGCGGTGAAGCGCGCGTGAGGCTGCTGGCTGCGCTGCTCGTCGTCGGGGCCAGTGGCTGCAGCAAGGCAACGAAGGTCGCTGACGCCGGCACGCGCGTTCACCGTTCCACCGACCTCAAGACCGCGGTGTTCAGCGCGTACCCCGAGTTCCGCGGCGCGCGCGTGATGCAGGGCTTTGCCGAGCTGAGCCGGGTGGTGGATCAGCAGGTGCCTGTCGATGGCGCCGTGCTCGAGACCGTCACGAAGAATGGCTTCGCGGTCACCGTCGACGGCGGCACGCTGGTCGCTACGCGTGCGCCCTACACCCTGCGCATCGAAGACAAGACGCTCGCCCTCTCGATTCCCATCACCGAAGAAGACATCGGCAAGCTGCTCAACGCGCCGCTGACGATGACGACCGAACAGCTCGCCCTCTGGTACCCGAAGCTTCCCAAAGCACGCATCACCGATGAGACGTTTCACGTGCGACTCATCTACGACTCCATCGCGTGGCGCGCGGGCTACCTGGCCTGGCAGATGGTCGAGCTCAACACGCAGGGAAGCTGGCGCCTGCAGCACGTGCCCGACGGCTACGCCCTGAAGCGCGAAGCCGACGGCGGCGGAGGAGCCTCCCCCCTCGCCTACGACCTCACCCTCATCGACTCGAACACCCAGGCGCGCATCGACGTGAAGCGCGACGGTGGCTTCGTGCAGCTCGACTACCGCTTGCGCACCGAAGAGTACTGGTAGTCAGGAATCAAACCGGACTGTCGTAAGACGCCCCGCCCCATGACCGAGCCTGAACGTCCGAAACCGTCGCTGAAGGCGTTGTTGTTGCTCGCGTGGCCCATCGTCATCTCGCGCTCGAGCCAGACCGTCGTCGGCGTGTCCGACGCGATTCTCGTCGCGCACTTAGGGGAAGGCGCCGTCGCCGCGACCACCACGGGGGCACTGAACACCTTCATGCTGCTCGTGTTGCCGATGGGCATCTGCTTCATCGTCTCGAGCTATTCGTCGCAGCTGTTTGGCCGGGGCGACCTGGCGGGCGCGCGCCGATACGGCTTCTATGGGCTGGGCGTGGCGGTGATGAGCCAGGTCGCCGCGATGCTGGGCATCCTCGTCGTGGCGCCCCTTCTCGGGCTGCTCGACTACGCCGAAGACGTGCGCACCTTGATGACGCACTACCTCGAGATTCGATTGCTCTCGGTCGGGGCTGCCATCGGCATCGAGGCCCTCGCCAACTACTACGGCGGGCTCGGCAAGACGCACCTGCCGATGGTGGCCAGCGTCGTGGCGATGGTGCTCAACGTCATCGGCAACGTCGTGCTCATCAACGGCCACCTCGGCGCGCCGGCGATGGGCGTCGCGGGCTCGGCGTTGGCCAGCACGCTCGCGACGTGGATTGCGTTCCTGGGGCTGCTCGCGTTCTTCCTCGCGCAGGGAAGGCCGCTGGGCGCAATCATGCCGAAGCTTCACCTGCCCGAGTTCTGGCGAATGCTGAAGTTCGGCATCCCTTCGGGGCTCAACTGGTTCTTCGAGTTCTTCGCGTTCAACTTCTTCATCAACGTCGTCGTCGCGGGCCTCGGCACGACGGCGCTCGCGGCGATGATGTCGGTGCTGCAGATTTCGAGCGTGTCCTTCATGCCGGCGTTCGCGATCGCCAGCGCGGGCGCGATTCTCACGGGCCAGGCAATCGGAGCGAACGCGAAAGACGAAGTGCCCCGCATCGTGAAGCTCACCTGCTTCGCGGGCGGCGTCTGGGAGACCGTGGTCGGCATCTCGTACCTGCTGATTCCCGGCCTGCTGCTGCTGCCGTTCGCGAAAGACGCGAGCGCGACCGAGTTCCTCACCGTCGGCAAACGGCTGCTGATGCTCTCTGCCTGCTGGGGGCTCGTCGACGCAGTCGCGAACTCCATCGCCGAGTCATTGCGCGCGGCGGGCGACACGACCTTCACCCTCGTCGTGCGGCTGGCGGTGGCGTGGCTCGTCTTCGTGCCCGGCAGCTACATCACCGTGAAGTACTTCGACGGGGGCGACGTCGGCGCGATGCTCTGGCTCGTCT
>JAYUXE010000488.1:0-4767 GCA_043753165.1 Archangiaceae bacterium
GCCGTGGAGCTGATCGAAAAAATCGAGACCTTCATCAAGGACTCGCGCACCCCTTCCATCGCGCTGACCCTGAACAACTCGCTGGGCGCAAAGGTTGAAATCGAGCGCGTCGGCCCGCGAGAAGTGGCGCTGAAGGTGATTGGGCACAGAGGCCCGCCGCGCGCCGAAGACATCGGACGCATCCGCGACGAAATGGCAGCGCACGGGCTGAAGGTCAGCGCGCTGTCAGTGGCCTGAAACGAAGAAGCGCAGTTACTTGAGCTCGAGCATCGAGCGCTTGTCTTCCTTGTCCTTGAAGGCTTCGGCCTCGGGCAGGGGAGACTTCTTCTCGGCGATGTTCGGCCACTTGCTCGCGTACTCGGTGTTGATCGCCTTGTACTCGGCCCACTTTTCGGGAAGGTCGCTCTCGGGGAAGATCGCCTTGGTCGGGCAGACGGGCTCACAGGCGCCGCAGTCGATGCACTCGTCGGGGTGAATCACGAGGAAGTTGGGGCCCTCGTAGAAGCAGTTGACGGGGCACACCTCGACACAGTCGGTGTACTTGCACTTGATGCAGGGATCTCCAACGACGTACGCCATGGCTGCGTTACTCCTTCCGAATGACTCGTAAAACGGTCGGCTTCTCTTAACTGATCAACTGGCCCGACGGCCAATAAAACCCTGCGCCATCAGGAGTTCGGCGAGAAGAACGGCGCCCTTGGCGGCCCCCATCTTCGTGTTGTGCGAGACGAGCACGTACTTCACCCCGTTCTCGAGCACGCCGTCTTCGCGAATGCGGCCGACGCTGGTTGCCATGCCGCCGTGGGTGTCGCGGTCGAGCCGGGGCTGGGGCCGGAAGGGATCGTCGAGGACCTCGATCCACCGCGGGGGCGCCGACGGCAGGTTGCGCGTCTGCTCGTGGCCCTTCCACTCGCGCATCGCCGCCGCCACGTCCTGCAGCGAGGCCTTCTTCTTCAGGCTGACATAGGCCGCTTCGGTGTGGCCTTCGAGCACGGCAACCCGGGTGCAGGTGCTCGAGACGCGAACGCCATGCGGCTTGCCGGGGGCGCCCAGGATCTTCTTCGTCTCGACCTCGACCTTGTGCTCTTCCTTGCTGATGTGCGGCACGACGTTGTCGATGATGTCGAGCGCGGCGACTCCGGGTGAACGGCCCGCGCCCGAGACGGCCTGCATCGACGTCATCATCACGGCCTGAACGCCAAACGCGTCTTCCAACGGAGCCAGCGTCACCGCAAGCCCCGTCGTGGTGCAGTTCGGAATCGGAGCGATGAACCCCTTCGTGTTCCGCGCCTTCTGCTGCCCAACAATCAGCGCGCTGTGGGCCGCGTTCACGGGCGGGATGATCAACGGCACGTCGTCGTCGTAACGAAACGCGCTGGCGGCCGAGATGACGGGAAGATCGTTGGCGAGCTTCGGCTCGAGCTCGCGCGCGACGTCGGCTTCGACGGCCGAGAAGATGAGGTCGAGGCCCGCCGCGGTGAGCGCGCTGCCGGCGACGACCTGCATGCGCGCAATCTCGGCGGGCAATGTCTCGGTGAGGAACCAGCCCATCATGCCGTTCGGCGCCTTCAGCGCGTCCGCATACGACTTTCCAGCGCTCCGCGGGCTCGCAGCGAGCGCGCCAATTTCCATCGTCGGGTGGTTCTGCAACGCCGAGATGAACTGTTGGCCGGCGAGGCCCGTGGCCCCAATCAACCCGCAGCGAAGCTTGGTAGACATCGTGTATCCTTTTTGAGAGAGCTTGGCTTTTCACCGCGGCCTTTACTGGTAGTGTCCGCGCGCTTCAAGGAACGCAAACCCATGATCTCTTCGCTTCTCGTCGCCGCCGCCGTGCTTGGTGCCTCTACCGGGCCGTTTCAACCGATTGTGTCTCAGCAGGTTGTGTCCCCTGAGACGGGGCAGCTGAGGCTGTCGATCGGGACGTTGTCCGAGCCGCTGCCGGGCGAGCTTTCAGCCGCCGCGTGGGCGTGGGCGATGGGGCGGCGCGACACGCTGGGGCTGCCGGCCAACTCGAGCCTTCGAAATGTGCAGACGCACGGCACGGCGTTCGGTGCATCGGTTCGCCTGCAGCAGCAGGTCGACGGGGTCGACGTGTACGGCGCGCAGGTGGTGGTGACGATCGACAGGGCGCGGCGGGTGGCGATGGTGTCGTCCAGCGTGCTGCCGTTCGAAAAGTCGGTGATGGCGTGGAACACGACGCCGGAAGCGGCGCTGTTGCGGGCCGCGAAAGCGATTCCGATGTCGCTGATGCAGGCCAACGGAAAGCCGTACGGCGGCGCGCGGAAGGAAATCTTCCCGGTCGGGGTCGAGGCGCACGCGGGCTACCTGACGATGGTGCCGACGCTGAACCCCGTCGACAACTGGTACGTCGCGGTCGACGCGACCACCGGCGAAATTCTGTGGAAGCAGAACCGGGTCTTTCGCGCGAAGGACGACGCGCAGGTCTACGCGTCGAGCCCGGGGCCGCTGGATGCGGGCGTCGGCGCCACGCCGTTGATCAACATCTCGCTGACCCATGCCGATGGCGGGTCGATGGTGTTGCCCGATGCGGGGGGCTACCTCACGGGCACCCAGCTTCTGGCGGTCAACTGCTGCCCGAACAAGGACTGCAGCACGGCGCCTGATGCGGGCTCGAGGCGCGCGGTCGGTAACTTCAACCTGATGGGCGCGATGATCGCGTACGACGTGCCGATCTGCGATCGCGTGCAGCGCGCGACCAATGATGTCGCGATTCACGATGCGGGCTCGTACGTGTACCCGCCCATCGACCCGCCGCTGATCGTGAACCAGATGATTGGGCCCGTCGTGCAGTCCGACCGTTCGCACAGCGACGAGTTCGCGGAAGTGCACGCGTTCGCGCACATCAACCGGGTCTACGACTGGGTGCGGTCGCTGTCGACGGCGGCGGCTCCGCTGTTCCCTTCGAACGTGCCGGCGATCACGGGCTTCAAGATGCGCGACGAGCTGCGGACGCCGGCACGCACGCCCGCGGTCTGGGCGAACGTGACGCTGCCGGACTTCGAAGCGTTGCAGACGAACTTTCAGCAGTACTGCACGTTCCAGCCGTTGAAGTGCACGCTCGATCGCCTGGGCCGCACGGACAACGCCGCGTTCATGCCGCGCGAGAACTTCGCCCAGATTCCGTTGCCTGAGCTCGCGATGGACGTCGACACGCTGATGATCTTCCAGGGCAACCGCGCCGACTTTGGGTACGACGCGCCGGTGCTGTGGCACGAGTTCGGGCATGGCGTCGTCTATGCGACGGCGGCGCTCGGGTTCGACCAGTTGGCGACCGACGCCCGTTCGGCGAACAACGAGACGGGGGCCATGCACGAAGGCTTCGCCGACTTCATCGCCGGCGCCTTTGGTGGCAGCCCGGACGTCGGCACGTACGTGGGCCCGCGCATCGGCGGCGGCACGAGCCTGATGGGCGTTCGCGAAGACAGCTTCCTGCGCACGATGGACAACACGATGACGTGCCCCGACGTGCTCTGGGGTGAGGTGCACCAGGACAGCCAGCACTACTCGGCGGCCCTGTGGCAGGCGCGCAAGATGTTCTTCCTCGGCACGGACAGCGGCCGCACGTTCGACGCGGCGTTCTATGCGTCACTCGTCTCGATGACCCCGAACGTGACGTTCGCCGACGCGGCCGCGATCATCACCGCGCACGTGAAGACGGCCTTCCCCGGCATCGTCGATGCGGACACGAAGATGAACGGAATCTTCACGCAGAAGGGCGTCATCAACTGCTCGAAGATTCTCGACATGACGGGCGTGACGGCGGCGCGGCCGTACTACGGCATCAGTGCCGGCGCTGCGGCGGGGTTCCTGGCGACGACGCTGGTTCCCGGCCCGTACCAGATGAAGCTCAAGGCGCCGCTGGGCACGAAGAGCATCACGGTGACGGCCGTGGTTCCCGGAGCCGGCCCGCTGGGCGGCGGCGGAAGCAAGGCGTATATTCTTGCGAAGGCAGGCAGCGCGATCACGTTCACGAAGGCCGGCGCGACGTTGACCGGCAACCAGGACACGATCGCGGCCGGCGTGGTGGCTGGCACGGCGCTGACGGCGACTGCGATGCTGGCGAGCCCGTGTGGTGCGACGAATGAGGTCTTCTTCACGCTGGGCTCGGTGCAGGCCGAGACGCTGCAGAACGTGAAGGTCACCTTCCAGCCGGCCGCCAGCTGCAACGCGACCGATGGCGGTGGCGCGGGCGGCGGCAGTGGCGCGGGTGGCGGGTCGGGTGGCGGCAGCGTCGGCAGCGTCGGCGGGGGCTCTGGTGGCTCGAGCGGCGATGGCGGCACCGAGGTGATGAAGCTTCCGTTCATCGGTGGGCCCACGGGTCCCGTCGCTGCGAAGCAGGGCTGCGGTTGCTCGGGCATCGAAGGCTTCGGCGGGCTCGCCGCGCTGGCGCTGATGCTGCGCCGCCGCCGGAAGAGCTGAAACCGAGGGCTCCGACGTGACGGCCGGGCTCCGACGTGACGGCCGGGCTCCGTTCGTCCGACGTGACGGCCACGCTCCGTTCGTCCGACGTGACGGCCCGGACGGGAAGCAGGCTCCGTCGTGTGGTGGACGCTCTCACCACCGCTTCCCGACGGTGAGAGCGTCCACCACCGTTGCTGTGAGCTGTCAGCGTCGCCCACCGACGCCGAGCGCTCACAGCAACGACTTCAACCAACCGCAACGGTCCACCGCCCCCGTCAGTGCCCGACGGCCTCGGCCGGCGTACGGGCGACACGCCGCGCTCAGCGCATCAAGCCGGCGTCGTTC
>JAYUXE010000489.1:0-1927 GCA_043753165.1 Archangiaceae bacterium
CGGGGTGAGCAGCCGTGCGATCGCCTCGGCCGCCGCGTTCTTTTGTCCGCGCGTGTACCAAACGGTCAGCGGCTCGACCCACTGCAAGGCATGGTCCGACCGTTCGGCCAGCCGGCCCGCCGCGCGAATTGCCAGCACGGGGTCCTTCTCGGTCTCAGCCTGCGTCAGGGCGTTCTGCGGTGAGCCGGTGCCGAAGAGCCCCAGCGCACGAAGCCCGCGCGGCCCCTTCACGAGAATCGGCGCGCGCTCAGACACGCAGCCCTTGCGCGGCCCGCCGAGCCGGGCGAGTCGCAGCGCAAGCCGTTCGCCCGCTTCCCGGTTGTCCGACTCGCGCCGCAGCCAGAGCCCGCGGTCGACCTCGAGAATCAACGTGATGGCGCACGCCGCCGCTTCGCGATCGGACGCCTCGAACGCGTCGAAGATGTACTCGACCGTGTTGAGCTCATCCGAAAGCCGCGCCTCGTCGAGCTCACGCAGCAGGTACGGCACGGCGGCCCTGGACTTCAGATCCCGGAACACCGTCCACCGCGTCGCCGACGAGAAGCGCTCGCGCGGGAAGCGGGTGAAGTACTCGATGAATGCGGGAACCAACGCCTCGAGGTGCAGGGGCTCGGGCAGAGACGCGAACCTGGCCTCCCAGCTCGCCGGCGAGTGTGTCAGCACCCGTCGAACCGCCGCGACGCGCGCTGCCGCAGGAATTCCCTCGAACCCGAACACCTCGTTCAGCAGCCGAAAGGTCGTCTCTTCGTCCGACTTCCCCAGCGGAAACGCCGAAAGGTCGGGGTTGCCACCGAGCAGCGCGAGCGTCGGCTTCGCGAACCGCCCCTCGAAACCACTGATTGGAAACGTCCGTGCCTCGCCCTCGCGCACGACCACCAGCCGATCGCCTGCGCCCTCGTGGTCGACGCGGGTGATGCGCACGTCTTTTCCTTTCAACATCGTCGTGACGCGAAGCGCGCTGCCGATGAACACGGCATCGGCCGCGGCGAGATCCGCAGCGAGCATGAAAGCGGCGCGGTCGTCTGCGAGGCCGGCGGTGAGCATCATTGCCAGAAGATCAAAACGCATAACCCACCCGGATGAATTGCACGTTTACTCCGCCGACCAATTGGAAGCCTGGGTTCGCCGGTGGAAAATCGGCGGAAGTCTGAATCAGCGGCCCGGCGAGGGAATCCGTTTCGTTCATGCCGACGCCGATGGACGCCCCGACGAGAAACGAAAAGTAGAGCCGGCGCCAGACCAGCTGGTACCCGAAGTCGCCGCCGGCCGTGATGTTGAATTCCCACACCTTCGGCCCGGCGACTCCGGCGCTCTGGAAAACGCCGATGCCGACCTTTGGGTTGAAGAAGAAGCCATTCAGCGGCTCGCGTCCCGAATGCACCACCGGCCCGGCGGCGAGCCAGAACCCGAAGTGGCCGCGCACGGCACCCAGCGGCAGTGACGGCTTCGACGCGATCAGCGCCGCGTCGACGACCCACTCGACCGCGTTCGCCTGAAACGCGACTCCCAGCGGAACCACCGCCATCGGCGCGACATCGCCCCCAGGTCCGTTCGGGAACAGCGCCGTTGCCATCAGCGCGCCGGGCACCAGCAGCGGCGCGGTGAACACCGCCACCTCGCGATCGATGTCGATGATCGGAAACGGGCCGTACCCGAGAACCGCAATCGCGATCGCCGTCAGCAAGGCGCCTGCATACCAGACGGTGATAGGTCAGACGCCTGCGATGAAAGTCACCGTTCGCTACTTCGCCGCCGCGCGCGAGCGGGCCGGCTGCACCGACGAGCTTCTGGATTTGCCCCAGGGCGCGCAGGTGCGCGAGCTGATCGAAGCGCTGTGCGTGCGCCACCCGCTGCTCGTCCCGCTGCTGCCGCACCTGCGCATCGCGGTGAACCACGAGTTCGTCTCGTTAGGGGCGGCGATTCCCGA
>JAYUXE010000490.1:0-10579 GCA_043753165.1 Archangiaceae bacterium
CCGCTCCGGAATCCGTTCGCCGCTTCGTTCGCTATGGCGCTTCACCCCGTGCCGCGCTCGGCTTCGCGTCCAGTGCGCGCGCGTGGGCACTCGGCAAAGGCAAACCCAACGTCGGCTTCGATGAAGTGAAGGAAGTCGCCGCCGCTGTCCTCAATCACCGACTCGTCCTCTCGTACGAAGCAGGCCTCGAGAAAGTCGGTGCCGACAAAGTCGTCAGCGATCTGCTCGCCGCCGTCGCCGAGGTGCCGCGTGGTTAGTGCGCTGCTCGCCGCGGCGCTGATGTTCAGCGAGGGCCGGTCGAACGTTTCGGCGTTTCAGGAAGAACGAGACCCGCCCAAGACGTACATCTTCGCGCAGACCCAACGCATCGACGTCGCCGGCGGTTCGACCAGCGTCTCCGCAGAGACCAACGCCCCCACTCCGCGCCGCGGCTACTTTCCGCTGCGCCTCTTCGTCGACAACACCACCGGCCCGACGCAGACGATTGAGCTCGGCTACTACCCGAGCAACAACACCGGCCGCCCCATCACGAAGAAAGTCGAGGTCCGCGAAGGCGAGCGCCGCACCGTCATTCTCGCGGTGCCGTACCTCTTTCGTTACGGCAACGTGCGCGCGCGCGGCCCAGGCATCACCAAAAAGGGCGACGCCCACGTCTATTTCAACTCGACGTACGCGCCGCAACGCCCGCTGCTGTCCATCGGCACCACCGACGAGTTCGAGCGTTGGGTCGACCGGCCGCCGGCACACACCGATGGAGATTTGAACGTCTATTCGATCGCTCCGGCCGAAGCGCCCACCGAGCTCGCCGCGTACACCGGCTACGACTCCGTCGCGATTCCCGCCGCCGCGTTCGAGTCGCTGAATGAAGCGCAACGCCGCGCGCTCGAGTCGTACGCCGCAACAGGGGGCACCCTCGTGCTCGGCAAGAACGGCCGCGGGCTCGCCGCTGCGCTGCCGTTGATGAAAGAAGGAAAAGAGGACTACGGCTTCGGCCGGCTCGTCGTCGTCGACGGCGCGCCCGACCTTCCTTCCGTCTTCAACGCCTCGACGCCCGTCATCCAGCCCACCGCGTCGCCACGTTCGATGCAGCCGCGCGCGTACGCCTATGCCGGCAACGGCTTCACTGCGCTGCTTCCGCAGGCGACGGCCCCCATCGGCCGGTTCCTCTTCATCATCGGTTTGTTCACGCTCGCGATCGGCCCCGGCTCAATCTGGGTCGCGCGCCGCCGCGGCCCGGCGATGTTGCTGGTCACGATTCCCGGCACCGCGTTCATCACCTGTTCCGTCATCATCGGCTACTCGCTGGTTCAAGACGGCTTCACCGTTCACGCATCGACGCAGGGCCTCACGTGGCTCGACAGCAAGCAGCACCGCGCGCTTCAGGTGGGGCTGACGGCGTATTACGCAAACCTCGCTCCGGGGTCGGCGCGCTTCTCGAACCTCGCCGTCGTCGTCCCACCCCAAGAAGGCACCGGCGACGTCTACGCGCCCGGCATCGAGTGGTCCGAAGGCGCGACCATGGGCAGCGACTTCGTGCCGTCGCGCACCTACCGCGAGTGGGGCTACGTCTCGGCCGAGCCGACCCGCGCGCGCGTCATCCTCAAGAAGAAGGACGGCGCGTGGGTGGTGCAGAACGCGCTCGGCCACCACGTCGTCTCGATGGCCTTCATGGCCGACGACAAGCTCTGGCAGGTGACCGACGTTCGCGACGGCGCCGAGCAGGCCAGCGTGAAGAAGACCGGCAAATTGCCGGACTTCGAAGGCCCCGCCTCAAACCGCTTCAGCACCCACCTGCAAAACAAGTTCGCGCAGCCGCTGAAAGAAGGCGAGTTCATCGCGACCATCGAAGGCCAGGGCTTCACTCCCTCGGGCGGCTTGCGGCTCAACGCGCACGACAGCGGAAACCTGGTGCGGGGCGAGGTCGAGCGATGAGTGACGTGCTGCTCGAGGTGAAGAACCTGTCGCGGTACTATGGCGCCTTGAAGGCCGTCGATGACGTGAGCTTCACCGTCGCTGCCGGCACGATTCTCGGTTTCATCGGCCCGAACGGCGCGGGCAAGTCGACCACGATGCGAATCCTCGCGACGCTGGACGTGCCGACCGCGGGCGACGTGATGCTCGATGGAAAGAGCGCGATCGATCACCCCGACCAGGTGCGCCCGCTGATTGGGTACATGCCGGATCGTTACGGCACCTACGACGACATGACGGTGCTCGAGTTCCTCGACTTCTTCGCGCGCGCGTACCGGCTCAAGGGTCAGGAACGCGAGAACCGCGTCGCCTCGGTGATGGACTTCACCGGCCTCTTCCCCTTGAAGGACAAGCTCACCAGCGCGTTGTCGAAAGGCATGAAGCAACGCGTCGCGCTCGGCCGCACGCTGCTTCACGACCCGAAGCTGCTCATTCTCGACGAGCCCGCAGACGGTCTCGATCCACGCGCCCGCATCGAGCTTCGCGAGCTGCTGAAAGCACTCGCCGCGCAGGGAAAGGCAGTGCTGATTTCCAGCCACATCCTCACCGAGCTTTCCGAAATCTGTGACAGCTGCGCCATCATCGAGCAGGGCCGCTTGCTCGCCACCGGGCCCGTTCACGAGATTCTCTCGCGCACCACCGGCAACGCCGTGTCGAGCGAGCTCGTGATGCGCGTGTGGAAGGGGGTGGAAGGCGTCGACGCCGCGCTCGCGCGGGCAGAACGGTTGCTGCTCGAACAGCCCCTGGTCGCTGCCGTCACCGTCGAAGGCCAGGCGGTTCGCGTTCGCATCGAGCTTCCGGCGGGCGCTGTTCCTGCTGCCGGTTGGGTCGAAGAGACCAGCGCCCGGCTGCTTCGCACGCTGGTCACCGCCGACATTCCCGTCTCGAGCTTCCAGGCCCGCGAGCTCGACCTCGAAGACGCATTCATGAACGTCACGAAGGGCAAGGTTCAGTGAGCACAGCCGACGCCATCGATCGCGCCGGGCAACGGCTCGCCGACCGGGTGAATCCCATCGTCGTGAAAGAGATTCGCCAGGGGCTGCGCACGCGCGTCTTCTGGATCTTCTTCGCGTTGATGCTGCTCGCCTGCCTCATCATCTCGTTGATCGCGTTCGCGACGGCAGACGGCGTCGGGAAGGACGGCCGCTACTACTTCATCGCGTATTACGTCTGCTTGAGCCTGGTGCAGTTCTTCGTCATTCCGTACTCGGCCTACCGGTCGATGAGCCGCGAGCGCGAAGAAGAAACGTGGGTGCTGCTCACGTTGACGGGCATCGGGCCGCACCGGATTCTGCGCGGGAAGATGGGCAGCTTCATGTTGCAGGGGCTCATCTACGCCTCGGCCGCCGCACCCTTTCTGCTCTTCAGCTACTACCTGAACGGCATCGACCTGCCGACCATCGTCCTCGCCGTCATCGCCGGAGCGACCTACCAACTCTTCCTCACCTCCGTCGCCGTCAGCGCCGCCACACTCGCCGAGGCCCGCGTCGTCCGCGCGTTGCTGCACTTCCTCGTGCTCGGCTTCCTGTCGTGGGGCCTCATCACCGGCCTCTCGAGCATCTTCGGGCTCGTCGAGTCGATGCGTTCCATCTGGTCGGACTCGACCGCGCGCGTCGTTGCCTGCGCGACCATGTTCGGAATGCTGACCTGGGGCGTGCTGCTCTACGAAGCGGCCGCCGCGCGAATGGCCCTCGCCACCGAGAGCTACGCGAAAGGTCCGCGCCTCGCGTTCATCGTTCAGGTCGCCGGAGCCCTGGGCTTCTTCGCCTGGGGCGCCGCGACCTCGGGCGAGCCCTCGCTGTATTCCGTCGGCTGCATCACGATGTGCGTGCACGTCTTCGTCGTCGGCATCTTCGTCGCGTCCGACCGCGACGGCATGGCCCGCAGCCTCTGGCTCGAAGGCTCGCGCTTCTCGCTGCTCAAGCCGGGCGCGCTGCGGGGCTACCGGCTGGTGTTGCTGTTGCTTCTCGCCGTCACCGCCGTCTTCGTTGCGCTGATGTTCCTCGATGGCGCGCCGGCCAACATGCAGAACTTCTATGTGGCGGTCAGCGCCCCGGCGTTTGCGGCGCTGTACCTGTCGCTGCCGATCATCGCGTCGCGCTTGCTGCGCCACCCGCCGTCGCAGACCCCGGTGCTCGTGCGCATTCTCTTCATCGGCATCTTCGTCTTCGGTGCGGGCGCGCCGCCGTTGGTCGCCACCATCATCGGGCTCGAGCCCGACCACAGAGTGCTCAACCTCTTCAATCCCATCGTGGGCTTGATCAACATCGGCGAAGCCAAAGCGGCCGCCGACACGCCCGTCATTCTCCTCGGCGCGGTGGCTTTCGGCGCGGTCGTGCTCGCCGACGCCATTCTCAAGGGCCGCGACAACCCGCCTGCGAAATGAACGAACGGTTCTACGAGGCCGTCGGGCCAATCGTCGTGAAGGAAGTGCGCCAGGGTCTGCGCGCGCGCGTGTTCGCGATCTGCTTTGGCCTGCTGCTGCTCGGCTGCCTCACCCTTTCCCTCATCGCCGCCACCGAGGTGCGCGGCTACAGCGGCGGACCTCTGGGGCCCCGCTACCTCACGTTCTTTCTCGCGGCCCTCGCGGTCATCTGCTTCTTCGTCATTCCATATTCGGCATTCCGGTCGATGTCGCGCGAGCGCGAAGACGAGACGTGGGTGCTGCTCGCGCTCACGGGCCTCTCGTCTCGTCGAATCGTTCGCGGCAAGGTCGCGTCGGCGCTGACGCAGGCGATTCTGTATTCGTCGGCCGGCGCGCCGTTTCTGCTCTTCAGCTATTTCCTCAACGGCGTCGACCTGCCGACATTGCTGCTCGAGCTCTGGTTTGCCACCTGCTGGGCGGTGTTCGTCACGTCGGTCGCGGTCGCGTTGGGCACGCTGGGGCAATCGCGGTTGGACAGGGCGGCCGTGCACTTCATCCTGCTCGGGCTCCTGGGCGCGGCGACGTTCGCGGGCATCGGGTTCGGCGGCACTCTCGCGCGCGAAGGTGGCCGGTGGGTGAACGAAGATTCGTTTCTCGTCTTTTGCGCCGCGTTTCCCGCCGCGCTGCTTTCCACTTCGCTGCTCGTGCTCGCCAGCGATGCATCCGGCCGCGGCGCGCGCCTCGTCGCCTCGAGTCAGATGGTGCTCGCCGTTTGCGCGACCTACCTCGGCGTCTCACCCGCTCCGCTGTACGTCGCGCTCTATTTGTCGCTGGCCGTGGTCGTCTGTCTCTGCTGCGGCGTTTCGATGAACCCGTGGCGACTCGCATCGCCTTCATCGTTCTCGTCGTCGGCGCGAGCCTGTTGTTTCCGGTGGCAGCCGTGCTCGACCGCAGCCACATGAGCGACGTCGACTGGAACATCTTGAACCCGACGATGGGCATGATGAATCACCTCGACGACAGCCGCGCGAGCCAGGCAAAGCAGGCGCTGCCGATTCTTGGGGTCACCACGGGTCTGGCGATGATCGCCGCGTTCGCGGTGCTCAAGACGCGTGACGGAGCCCGCGTCGGGTGAGCCTGCTCGACGAAGCCGCGGTCGAACGCGCTGCTGCCGGCAAGGCGCTGCGTCTGCCTCGCGTGCCGCACCGGGGCAGGGTGGGTCAGGTGCGCTCGTCGTCCGTCGGCAGCAGCCTCGAGCTGCACGACTTCCGCCTCTACCAACCGGGCGATGACCTGCGCCAGTTGGACTGGAACGCAGTCGCGCGAACCGGCGAGCTCGTGTTGCGCGTGCGACAAGACGAGGTGAGCCCGCGCGTCGAAGTCGTCGTCGATGCGTCGAAGTCGATGGCGCTCACCGACGCGAAGGCGGCGCGCACGCGTGAAGTCGCATTGCTCGCCTGCGTGCTCGCGCTTCGGGCCGGCCTCGAGCCCGTCGTCGTCACCGTCGGAGCGACCGCCCACCGCGCCACCGGCCACCGCACCCGCGAAGTCCTGCAACGCCTCGAGCTCGACGGCCGCGACGGGTTCGACGCCGCGCTTCGCCGTGCGCCCGCGCTGATGCCGTGCGGCCTTCGGCTTTGGGTGACAGACCTGCTGTTCGAAGCGTCGGCCGATGTTCTCGCCGAACGCATGACCCGCGGCGCGTCGGGGCTCGCGGTCATTCAGGTGCTCGACCCCGAAGACCTCGACCCCGAGGGCGGCCTCGGCGCGCGGCTCACCGACACCGAGTCGGGCGAAGTGCTCGAGCGCATTCTCACTGCCGGTGTTCTCGCCGACTACCAGTCGCGGCTCGAGGCGCACCTGCAGCTGTGGCGTCAGGCGACGCGCCGCGTGCGGGCGACGCTGGTCACTGCGAATGTCGAATCTGGAATCGAAGGGCTCGCGCGCGGGCCGCTGTCCTCCTTGTGGGAGGCCGCTTGAGCTTCGGCTTCCCCCTGGGCTTCCTTGCCCTCGCCGCGCTCGCGCCGCTGGTCGCCGCGTATTTTCTGCGCCGCCGGCAGAAGCCGCGCCAGGTCTCGGCGTTATTCTTGTGGCGCTCTCCCAGCCAGCGCGCACAGGCCGGGCCCCGGCTCGAACGGTTCTCGCGCGAGGCTTCGCTGGCGCTCGAGATTCTCGCCGTCTGCGTGGCGGCGATCTTCCTCGCCGACCTTCGCTGCGGAAAAGATGTGCCGCTCAAGCACCTCGTCATCGTCGTCGATGGCGGCTTGTCGATGGGCGCGAAAGGGGTGGCCGACAAGGTGCGCGATGCGGTGGCAAAGCTCGCGAACGACGAAGGCGCGTCGGCGCTGACCATCATCGAGTCGGGCGTGAAGCCTTCGTTGCTCGCGGGCCCCCAGCTGCAGACCGCGCGCGCGCTCGCGTTGCTCGAGACGTGGCGGCCATCGCAGCCATCGCACGAGGTGTCGACGGCGCTGCTGATGGCGCGTGAGCTTTCGAGCGTCCGCGGGGCACGCGTCTGGTTCTTCACCGACGGCCCGGTGCTCGAAGTGCTGCCGCCCGAGGTTCACGCTCAGAGCGTCGCCGAAGCGGCCGAGAACATCGCCTTCCTCACCGTGCAGCGCCATGACTCGGGCGGCGTTGCGTCGGTCACCGTTCGCGTTGCGAACTTCACGAAAGAGCGGCGGAAGATTCCCGTCACGTTCAGCGCTTCGCCGTCCGAGCAGGTGCAGACGGTAGAGCTCGATGCCGGCGCGTCCGCGGTCATCCGCGTGGGCCTGAAGACATCGGCGACGGTTCGCGTGTCCATGCCGGACGATGCGCTGGCCGCGGACAGCGCGATCGAGCTGCTCGCGGCGCCAACTCCGCCGCTGTCGGTCGGCACCTTCGAGGGCGTCGATTCGGTGGCGTTGAAGCGGTTCTTCGCCATCGCTCCGGGGCTGACGACGACCACACCGCACCAACTGGTCTTTGGGCCGCCAGGGTCGAAGGCAAACGTGACACTCGGAACAAACGGCGAAGGGGGCCGCTCGTATGTCGGCCCGTTCTTCACCCAGAAAGGTGACCCCCTTCTCGACGACGTCGAGCTCGCCGGCGTGGTGTGGACCGCCGGCGCAAATCCCCCCGGCCGGGCACTCGTCACGGCTGGCGACGCAGTGCTGATGGCAGAAGAAGAGGACGGCACGTTGCACCTGAACCTCGACCTCTCGCGCAGCAACCTGCAGCGCACTTCCGCCTGGCCGGTGCTGCTCGGAAACATCGTCCAGCGCGCGCGGCTCCGTGCGCCCGGGCTCCCGCGACGGCACCTGATGCTCGGGGAAGACGTGCCGGTGGTGACCGAAGGCGCCGCGAAGTGGTCGCTGAAAGGCCCCGATGGTCGAGACCGCCCGGTGCTCGGTTCCGGCCCGGTGATGCTGCCCGCGCTGCCAACGCCCGGCCGATGGGAACTGCTCAAAGACGGAAAAGCGATCGACGCGCTCGTCGTCCTTCCCCTCGACCCGCGCGAGTCCGACCTGCGCACGCGCGGCCCCTTTCTGCAGGAAGCGACGGCCGACGCCGGCACGCTGACGACCGGGCTCACGCGGCTGCGACCGCTGTGGCCGATTGCCCTGCTGTTGTTGCTGCTGCTCGCCGATTTCTGGCTCACTGCGCGTGAAGGGCGATGAGCTTCCTTTCCCCCCAGGCGTTGCTGCTGTGGCTGCCACTCGGACTCTGGCTGTGGAAGGGCGCGCGCATCGCCGGCCCGGCGATGTACCTGCGCATCGCGCTGGTCGTCGTGCTCGGGCTCGCGTTGTCACAGCCTGAAATCACCTGGACCAGCGGCGGCAGCGACGTCGTCGTCGTCGTCGATCGCAGCAAGTCGATGCCGCCCCGCAGCGAAGCCACCGCGGAAGAGCTGATTCGGCTGCTCGAGCCGCAGCGCAAGACGGGCGACCGGCTGGGCGTCGTCGGTTTCGGCCGCGACGCACGCGTCGAGCTCGCACTCACTGCGACGGGCGCCTTCGGCGGTTTCCAGGCCGCGCTCGACACGGAAGCCAGCAACCTGTCGAACGCGCTCGACGTCGCGAACGGCCTCTTCAGCGAAGGCCGCACCGGCCGCGTGCTCGTCATCAGCGACGGCCGCAGCACGGGGCTCGACGCAAAGGCGGCCGCGAGACGATTGGCCGCGCGCGGAATCCCCGTCGACTTCCGTTGGGTCGGCCGCGAAGACGTGGGACTCGACGTCGCTGTCACGCGCCTCGACGTGCCGCCCCAGGTCGCGGTGAAGGAACCGTTTCAGCTCGCCGCGACCCTTCGCTCCACGGCGAACACCGAAGCCACGCTGACCCTGTTCCGCAACGGCAAGCCGCTGGTGAAGACGAAGCGAACGCTGCGTGCCGGCGACACGGTGCTGACCTTTCGCGATCTCGTCGAAGAGGCCGGCATCGCGAGCTACCAGCTCGACGTCGAAGCGAAAGGCGACGGCGTCATCGAGAATGATCGCGGCCGCGCGCTGACCCGGGTCGAGGGCCCCCCGCGCGTGCTGCTGCTCACCGACAAACCCAACGGGACGCTCGCGCGCACGCTGAAGGAAGCCGAGCTCGGCCTCGACGTTCGCAAACCGTTCAGCCTCACGATGGCCGAGCTCGAAGGCGTCGGTGCCGTCGTGCTCGAAGACGTCGAAGCCTCGCGGCTCTCTGAGAACGGGCTCCACGTGCTCGCGCAGTACGTGAAGGAAGCCGGAGGCGGCCTCGTGATGACAGGCGGCCGGCACAGCTTCGGCGAAGGGGGCTACCGCAAGTCACCGCTGGAAGACGTGCTGCCCGTGTCGCTGGAGATTCGCGAAGAGCAGCGCAAGGCCGCGGTCGCAATCTCCATCATCATGGACTGCAGTTGTTCGATGGGCGCCACCGTGCCCGATGGCCGCACGAAGATGGAGCTCGCCGCAGAAGGGGTCGTCGGAGCGCTTCAACTGCTCGACGAGCGCGACGAAGCCTCGGTGCACATGGTCGACACGGAACCTCACGAAATCTTCCCGCTCTCGAGCGTCGCCGACGGCCTGCCGTTGGGAAAAGTCGCGCGCGGCTTCTCGGGCGGCGGCGGCATCTTCGTCGGCGTGGGCCTTCGCACGGCGGCGAAGGAGATCCTCAAGTCCGACAAGCCCACGCGGCACGTACTGCTCTTCAGCGACGCGGCGGACTCCGAGAACCCCGACGACTACCAGCGCACGCTCACCGACCTTCGCGCGAAGAATGTCACCGTGTCCGTCATCGGCATGGGTTCGCGGGCGGATCCCGACGCGGCGCTGCTCGAGGAAGTCGCGCAGCGAGGCAACGGCCGCATCTACTTCGCCGAAGACGTGATGAGCCTGCCGCGCATCTTCAGCCAGGAAACCATCGCGGTCGCGCGGTCGACCTTCGTCGACACCGCCACGCCCCTCGTGGTCGGCCCGGACCTCGCGCTGCTCGGCAAGCTGCCCGCGTCAGGGCTCACGCGGCTCGGCGGCTACAACCTCACCTACCTGCGCCCGCAGGCGAACGTCGCGGTGCGCACGGACGACGAGAACAAGGCCCCGACGGTGGCGTTCTGGCCGAGAGGGGCAGGGCGCGCGGTCGCCTTCACCGGCGAGGTCGATGGCGAGTTCACCGGCGACTTCAAGTCGTGGCCCGGCCGGCGTGCGCTGCTCGAGCAGATGGTGCGGTGGACGCTGCCCGCGCAAGCCGGCCCCCTGGAAGCCGTGCCGCGCGCGACGGTGCAGGGAAACGATTTGCACGTGACGTTGGACTTCGACCCCGCAGCTCCGCCGCCTGCGGGTTCGCCCACGCTCGTCGTTCTTTCCGGCGACGCGCGCGGCAAGCCCATCGAGCTGCCGATGCGCTGGGAAGACCAGGACCGCGTCGGTGCCCACTTCACGCTTCCCGGCAGCGGCAGCTTTCACCCCATCGTGAAGCTCGGCGACAAGGTCTACCGCGCCCCGCCCGTCACCCTCTCGTGGGCGCCCGAGTTCGAGCCTGGCAACTCACGCGAAGGGAAGACGACGCTCGCCGGCCTCGCGAAAGTCAGTGGTGGGTTGGAAAGGCTCGCGATGGCCGGACTCTTCGACGAAGCGCCCGAGTCGCGCGCCCGGCTGCCGCTCGCTCCGCCGCTGGTCGCGATGGCGATTGCCCTGATGCTCGCCGAGGTGTTTCTGCGCCGCTTCTATTCGCAGCGCCCGAAGCGGGTTCGCGTGGTTCCGGTCGAGCCTGAAAAGCCGGCTGCGCCGCCACC
>JAYUXE010000491.1:0-1923 GCA_043753165.1 Archangiaceae bacterium
CGCCGTCACCAGCGACAGCGTCCCCAGCCCTTGCGGCGTCACCAGCACTTCCTTCGAGCCACCCACCTTTGGCAATCGGCTCAGGCCCGCGTTGTGGTCGAGGAAATAGAGATGGGTGGCGTCGTTCTGCATCAGCCGGCCCGTGGCCTGTTGGTACGGCAGCTGGGTGTTCTGCAGCAACAAGCTGTCATTGTTCGAAGCGCGGTTGATTCGTCGCAGATCGTAGCCGTCGCCGTAGAACAAGTCGGTCGCGTCCAACGCCACGTGCGGGTACGCGTTGCTGTTGCCATAGGTGATCGAGCCTCCCGAAGTCAGATTCGCGCGCGTCACCCGGTTCAACGTCTGGTCGTAGAAGATGCCGTACAGCAGGTCGCCATCGACGGCCCCTGCCAGCAGCCCACGCGGCAACGACACCGCGCTGCACAGGTTCAGGCTGCACGCGGGCGTCGACGCGGCGGGCAACACCAGCGCCGGCGCCGCACATCCACACGCCGAGACCGGCTGCGCGGTCGACACGAAAAAGAGCCCCTGGTCGGTGCCGAGGAAGATGCGTTGAGCATCGACCTGAATCCGAACGGGCGCCGTCGCGTTGGTCAGCGGCGCTTCGAGCACCACGCTTCCCGATTGATAGGCCTGCGCCTTTCCCGTTGTCCGCAGCACGTGGAACAACGTCCCTCGCGCGCGAACGAAGTCTGCGACATCGCCCAGGGTGACCGGGGTCGAGGTGCCCGGCGTCGCTCCCAACAGGTAGATTCCGCGCGTCCCGGAAATCGAACCCAGCGCCCACACGCTGGCGCCGTCGAACACCAGCTTCTCGAACCCACCCGCCAGCATCAGCTCGGTGGTTCCGCCCGCCCGCAGCCTTCGCTGAACACCGCCCGAGCCGGCCCACCAGACGTGCGTCGACGTGAGGACGATCTGCTCGACCGACTCGCCCATCGCGAGGTCCGCGAAGTCCACCTCGGTCGCCGGCAGCGCCGCGAGCGAGAGCCTGCGAATCTTCCCCATCCGCGCAAAGAAGTAGTCGTTGCCGTCGACGTCGAAGGCCTTCACCCCGTAGCCGGTGAACTCGGCCTGCAGCTCTTCGTACTTTTGATCCGACAGGCGAACCCGCGCCGAGATGCCGAAAATCTCGCCCGCATAGCTGGCGAGAAAATACAGGTAGCCATTGTCGACCCGCAGCGCGCCATTGCCGTCGATGGGGTTGCCCTCGCTCCAGGCGAGGCGTGTCGCCGCTCCAGAAGTCTTCTGAATCTGCTGCAGCGGAGCGTAGTGGCCCGTCGCGTAGACGGCCGCGCCCGCTTCAATCAGCTGGGTCACCGCGTTCGCCGACAGGCGCCCGGTGTTCGGCAGGCACTCGCTCTGGTCGCACGTCGCATCGCCGTCGACGCTCACCGCGCCACCGCCGACGCCCGCACCGCCGCCGACGCCCGCACCGCCTCCGACGCCCGCACCGCCTCCGACGCCCGCCCCACCACCCACGCCGGCGCCACCACCCACGCCCGCACCGCCGCCGACGCCCGCACCACCGCCCGCGCCCGCTCCACCGCCCACGCCGCCATCCGGGCCACCGTCGGTGAGCTCGGTGTCCCGCACAGGGCTCAGACACCCCGCGAGCGCCACCACCCCCACCATCGCAATCAAAGTTTTCATGATCGCGAAAGTGCGCGCCCCCGTTGAAAGCTTCATGGAACTTCAACGCCTATAGCAGGCCAGCTCCACGCCAAAACGCGTCACCTCGACTGCGCGGGCCCTGCAACGCGCCTCAGAAGGGCACGCGGCGCCGGCAAACACGCGCTGAATCGCTCGCTGAGGCGATTTGGGGACTTGCTCTCAAGTGCCATTTCGCTGCACGGAAAATATGTCGCAGGCGAAGCGCCGTGCCCCAGCCGCGCAAATGTTTGAGCGGCTTCAGCAATCTCG
>JAYUXE010000492.1:0-4758 GCA_043753165.1 Archangiaceae bacterium
GCGGCCGTCGTCAAAGCGCAGCTGGCATTCCGTCCACGTCGTGTCGCTGTCGTTGTTGATCACGACGCGCAAGCCGCTGGACAGCCGGCCCTTGAGCACGGGCAACCCCGTCGGAGCAGGCGTCAGGCCCGGCTTCGACGGCTCGGCCTTCGCGACGGGGGCGGGGGCGGCGGCAGCGGCAGCGCTCACGCGGCCAAACCGGGCGTTGGCCTTGGTCGCTTCTTCATCGAGGGAAACGCGGGCGAGGGCGCCGTTGAGTTCCATCACCATCGCGCTGCCGGCGGCCTTCGTGCCCGCGGCGTCGGTGAACATCGGAACTTCCGTGCCCACCGAGACGGGGCTCTTCTTGTCGGCCTTGAAAAAGAACGAGCCCTTGTCTGAGAACACCTTCACCGTGTCTTGCGACCAGGCGGCGGTGGAAACGAGGACGGCGAGCATCATCGGGATTCGCATGGAAGGCCTCACGGTTGGGCGGCCGGATAGTCCGACACCGCAGGGCTTGTCGAGGCGATTTCACTTCGGCGCGCGGGCGCCTTCCAGGTGGCGGGGTCGAGCATCTGAATCTTCGGCTGATCTTTCTTGAGAAACGCAGACTGCGGGCAGCCGAGCATGATCGAAGCGGCGTTGAGGCCGGACATCGCGGCGCCGGGGACGCCGTGGCCCAGGGTGCTGGCTCCACAGAGCGTGAGGCCCTTGATCGAGGACTTCTGCTTGAAGCCGAACGGGCCCATCTGGTTCAGGACCTTTTCGGTGCCGTAGATGTTGCCGCGGGTCGCTTCGACGTAGTGGACGTTGGTCAGCGGCGAGCCCAGATCCTGAAAGACGACCTTTTTGGTGAGGCCGGGGATTCGCTTCTCGATCGCGGCCATCATCTTGGCGGCGATCTTCCGCTTGAACGCTTCGTATTCTTCGCCGCGGGCGCCTGACGTCCCGTTCGCATACTTCTCGAAGATCTCGTACGGCAGGAAGGTGAAGGCTTCGCAGGTATGGTGCTTGCCATTGAAGCTCGCCGGGTCTTTGAGCGACGTGATCGAAACGAAGACGCCGGGCAGCTCGTCGAGCTCGAGGACGTTGGGTTTCGCCATCGCGATGTAGGCGGCGTCCGCGTCGAGGCCGGGGCAGAGCCAGTAGTTTCCCGAGTCGAGGCCCAGCGCCTTGACGTCGGCTTCGACGGCGAAGAAGAGGCTGACCGCGGTGGTCGACCACTTCGTCTTCGCGATTTTCTTCGTGATGCCGCCGGGCACGTCTTCGGGGTCCATCAGGCGGCCGTAGGTGATCGAAGGGTCGGCGTTCGAGACGACGTGCTTGCAGCGAATCTCGGTGCCGTCGGCGAGCCGCACGCCAATCGCGCGCTTGTTCTCGATCAGGATTTTTTCGACGCGGGCCTCGAGCTTGATCTCCCCCCCCGCTCTGGTCAGCGCGCGGGTGAAGGCCTTGGGCAACGCCGAGCCACCGCCTTTCGGGTACCAGGCGCCTTCGAGGTAGTGCAGCGCCACGGTGGCGTGCATCGCGAAGGGCGCGCGGGAAGGCGGCAGGCCGTGATCGCCGCACTGCACGGACAAGAGGCCGCGGGCGGTGGGATCCGTCACGCGGTCGTTGAGGATGCGCGCGAGGCTGTACATGCCGAACCGGCCCATGTGGCGGGTGCGGTACGGGACGGTGAGCGTCTGGAAGAAGCCGCGCGTGTTGGCGAGCTCGCTGAGCTCGTCGCGAATGGTCGTCGCGAGGTTCAGGTACGCGGTGATGCCTTTGCGATCGTGAGGGAAGCGGCTGCAGAAGCGCTCGAGCAGCGCGTCCTTGCCGGCGCAGAAATCGAAGCTCGTGTCGCCCGCGCGAATGTGGTCGTAGCCGTCGGGGTTGAGCTCGAAGAAGGAAAGGTGTTCGCCCAGGCCGAGGCCTTCGAAAGCAGCGCGCATGTGGCCGCCTTCCTGAAGCTGACCGAGGTAGTGAACGCCGGGGCTGAAGCGATACCCGTCGAGCGCGAAGCTGTGGGTCCACCCCCCCGGAGCGTAGTGCTGCTCGAGGACAAGGACCTTCTGACCGGCTTGCGCAAGGGCGACTGCGGCAGTGAGTCCCCCCATGCCGGAGCCGATGACTGCGGTGTCGACGTCGACCATGGGCAGCCGCTTACCACTTCGCGTTAGGGTCGTGGGCATGGCGACTTCTTCGGGCGTACCGCTGGCGATGAAGGTGTTCTTTCTGTCTCTGGTGACCGGGGTCGGGACGGCGTACGGCGCGTTCCACGTCGCGATGTGGGCGGTGATGAAGTACTGGGAAGGGCGCCCCGAACCGGTGGCGGTGATCGTCGCGGTGACCGCGGCGGTGGTGGTCGGAATTTCGTCGGCGATTACAGCCGGCGTGCTGGTCGGGCGCGCGACCGCGAAGTGATCAGGTCTTCGCGGCCTGGGTAATCTCGGCGGCGGTGGGTTGGTAGATGGTCGTCACTTCGGTCACGCGCGGCACATCCACGAACGGCTTTCCGAGATCAACTCGGATCCGAATCGAGCCGTTCGAACCGACGGCGAAGACACCGAGGCCGACCGTGGCGAGGGCGACCACTCCGACGGCGTTGGTGCGCAACGATTCGGTGGGTGAAATTCAGTCGGCGCCTTTCGCCAGCCGCAAGCGCGGCCCCGCATCGGTTCCAACGCCCAGCACATCGAGCACCACCGTGGCACCTTCGGCGCCAGCGGCTGCGGGCGCATCGGCACCACGAGGCGAACCACGCAGCCCGGCATCAACGAGTGCAGCTGAGATTTTGCGGCGAGCAGTGACTGCACATCACCGAGCAACTCGAGCCGCAGCTTGCGATCGGCATCCACGCAGTTCTGCGCGAGCACGACGGCGTCTCTTCCCCATCCCCATCCGCGAAACCCTGGCTCAGTGGGCGAGCCAGCCTGCGTCCATCGTCTGGGCAGAACCGGTGATGCTCCATGCTTCTCTGCGGCAAAGGAACGTGACGAGCTGCGCGACTTCTTCCGGCTCGATCAATCGCTTGATCGCGTTCTGGGTGAGCATCACCTTCTCGAGCACTTCCTCGGCAGGGATGCCGTGCGCGCGCGCCTGGTCGGCCATCTGTTTTTCGACCAGCGGGGTGCGCACGTAGCTCGGGCAGATCGCGTTGACCGTGAGATCCGGGCAGCGCGCGCCGGCTTCGAGCGCGACGGTCTTCGTCAGCCCGAGAAGGCCATGCTTCGCCGACACGTAGGCCGATTTGAACGGCGACGCGATGAGCCCGTGCACGGACGCGACGTTGATGATTCGGCCCCACTTCTGCTCGTACATGTTGGGAATCAGCCCGCGGATCAGCGTGAACGGGGCCGTCAGCATCACCTGCAGAATCAGATCCCACTTCGCCGGGTCGAACGACTCGATCGGGCTCACGTGCTGAAGGCCCGCGTTGTTGACGAGGATGTCGATCTTCCCGGCCGACGACACGAGTGATTCGACCGCGGCCCGCATCGAGAGATCGGCGGCCACGCGCTGTACCGCGGGCAGCGTGCCGAGCGCTTCGGTCAGACGACCCGCGCTGACGTCGCTGGCCACGACCTCGGCCCCCTGCGCGTGGAGCTCGTGAACGATCGCGAGGCCGATGCCGGACGCGGCCCCGGTGACCAGCGCACGCTTGCCTTCAAGTGCCTTCGTCATCGCAAGAACTCCTCGACCGCGCGCGCGGTGTCCGGGTGGTTGATCACCCCGTAGTGGTTGGCGTCGATCTCGACTGCTTTCGCGCGAGGCGCGGTCTTCAAGAAGGCGTCGCGGTCAGCCGCGGTGACGACGTCGCCGCCGGGGCCCAGCGGCTGGGCGGCGCGGACGAGCAGCGTGGACGCTCCGACGCCCGGCCAGAGGTCGCGCACCTGTGTGACGGCCGCGTAGCCGAGATCTTCGAGCACGGCGGTCTGGTTGGCGCGCTGCTGCACGCCGCCCGGCACCTCGATGAGATCTTCGCGGTAGTGCGCTTCCCAGAAGCTGCTCCAGGGGACAACGCCCGCGGCTTTCACTTTCGCGATGAAGGCGTCGGCAGAGGCGTGGACGGTGTTGAGCCGATTCACGGCGGCGAAGATGGGTGGCATCGCGCGCGGATCCGGAACCCCGACTGCGTCGATCAGCACCAGCCGCCGCACGCGCTCGGGCGCCAGGTTCGCAACGACGAGCCCGATGAAGGCGCCCATGCTGTGGCCGATGAAGTCGAAGCGGTTGGCGCCCACCGCGTCGGCGACCGCCAGCACATCGCGCGCGTGGTTTTCCCAGCCGTGGGTGCCGCGATCGCCGGCAGGACTTCGTCCGCGGCCACGCAGGTCGACCGCCGCCAGCGCCCTGTCCTTTCCTGCCAACGCATCGCCAATCGCCTCGAAGCTGAACCGGTTCGCCGACAGCCCGGGCACTCCAACGGCCAGCCGCGCACTCGACGAGCCGTGCCTTCGCACTCGCATCGGCCCGGACGGCAGCCGGATCATCTCATCGAAATGTTGCAGCGCAGCATCTGGGCTCAAGCCCGGTGGATACCTGCTTTTATGTTGCACTGCAACATGCGGCCGCCTCCGCATTCGCCGAGGACAGTCGCGGGCCTCTCGCGTCGAGCAACGAGGGTTGGGTACCCCTCGGGCCGGCGACGAAACGCGGAGCTCCGGAATTGGGTGACGTGCGTCGCTCCGGTGACGTGCGTCGCTCCGGTGACGCGCGCCTACTCGAGCCGGGACGACACGAGGGGATCCTGCGCCGCCGGGGTCCACGGGAGATCGGGCCACCAGCGCTCGA
>JAYUXE010000493.1:0-1921 GCA_043753165.1 Archangiaceae bacterium
GACATCAACGGCGAAGGCGTGCAGACCACTGCCGGCTTCATCGCGGCTCGCACGGTGCTGTGGGGGGCGGGGGTTGCGGCCGCTGCGCTGACGAAGACGCTGGGCGTCGAGCTCGATCGCGCGGGCAGGGTGAAGGTCGAGAAGGACCTTTCGATTCCCGGCCACCCTGACGTCTTCGTGGTCGGCGACCTCGCGGCGTTTCCCACCCCCGATGGCCGCGGGCTGCCCGGCGTGGCGCAGGTCGCGATCCAAGGCGGCCGCTTCGCCGCGCGGCAGATTCTCGGCACTCTCGACAAGCAGCCGCGCGCCGAGTTCGTCTACGACGACAAGGGCAACATGGCGACCATCGGCCGCGCGTCGGGTCTCGCGCACGTCGGCCGCATCCAGCTGTCGGGTTTTCTCGGCTGGCTCGGTTGGCTGCTGGTCCACCTCGTCTTCCTCATCGGCTTCCGCAACCGCCTGCAGGTGATGCTCGAGTGGGCGTGGGCCTGGTTCACCTTTCAGCGCGGCGCCCGGCTCATTCTCGGCAAGAGCGCGCTTCCTCCACCCAGGAAGCCATGAAGTGTCCGTGTGGCGGCGGCAGCTACGAGACGTGCTGCGGCCCGCAACATTCCGGGTCGGTGCCTGCAGAAACCGCCGAGGCGTTGATGCGTTCGCGCTACTCGGCGTTCGCGCTCGGCCTCGCGCCCTACCTCGCCGCGACGCAGACTTCGCCGTTCGACATCGAGCGCGTGTCGTTGCCGCTGAGGTGGGTCAGCCTCACGGTGCACCGCGCCGCCGAGGCCGAGGTCGATTTCACCGCACGCTATCTCGCGGGCGATCGCCTCTGTTCGCTGCACGAGGTGTCTTCGTTCGAGAAGCGCGACGGCCGCTGGCTCTACACGACCGGCGAACCTTCGATGTCCGAGTCGAAGGTCGAACGGAATTCCCCGTGCCCCTGCGGCAGCGGGAAGAAGTTCAAGACCTGCTGTGCGTGAGCTCGCCCGGTCGGTTCGGGGCGGCGTGTTCTTCCCCCACGGCCCCGGCTTCGAGCACCACCGCGAAGTCTTCAACCGGGGCATCACCACCCAGCCCGCGGCCATCGTCGCGTGTGCCGATGCGAACGATGTCGCGGCCGCGATGCGTCTGGCTGCTGGTGCGGGCGCCCGCGTCGCCGCTCGAGCAGGAGGCCATTCCATCGGCGGCCACTGTCTCGTCGAAGGCGGAGTCGTGCTCGACCTTCGACTGCTCAACCAGATTTCCGTCGATGTCCCCGGGCGCACGATGACGGTCGGGGCAGGGTGCGTCTGGGCCGATGTGCTTCGCCGCCTCGTCGCCGCGTGTGGCACGCCTGGCCCGTTCGACCCGCGCGTCGGCGTGTCGGGCCTCACGCTGGGGGGTGGCTACGGGATGCTCAGCCGGCTGCACGGCCTCGCGTGCGACAACCTCATCGGCGCGCAGGTCGTGCTCGCAGACGGCACCGTCGGCGAAGCCGATGACGAATTGCTCTGGGGGCTGCGCGGCGCCGGCTCACACCTCGCCGTCGCGACCTCGCTTCGCTTCCAACTTCACCCGCTGCAGAAGCTCAACGTCACGCGCGTCACGTATCCGTTGTCGCGCCTTCGCGAGCTGCTCGACTTCTACGCCGAGCACACCGCGTCAGTCGGCGACGCGTCGACCGTGTACCTGGGCATCGGCGCTCACGTGGAGCTCCAGGGCTTCGCGTTCGGCTGCCAGTCGCTGCCGTCGTTTCCCGCCGGCGCGACGTACAAGATTCGCGAGGCCATCGACTACGCCGCGGCGCACGTCGAGAACTTCGAGACGTTTCCAGCGATGCATCATCACCGCTGGCGGTCGCACCTGCTGGGCGGCCTCACGCCGTCCGTGCTCGACGCCCTCGCAGCAGGCGCATTTCCCGGCTGGCTCGTGCTCGAACACCTGG
>JAYUXE010000494.1:0-1921 GCA_043753165.1 Archangiaceae bacterium
GTCACCGACCTGAATCTGCCCGACGGCGACGGCCTCGAGGTCAAACGTGTCACGTCCATTCCATGCTGCCTCGCTTTGACGGGCTCGAGCACCGGGGCCGACCTGCTTCGTTTGAAAAAGGCAGGGTTCGCCGAAGTCCTCGTGAAGCCAGTGACGGCGGGAAATCTCGCGGCCGCCATCACCGCCGCACTGCAACGCTGACACGTCGGCACACCGGGTGCACAAGGCACCCACATGGCCTCGCCTGACTCCCTCATCGGCACCGAGTTTCATGGCTTCGTCGTCACGCGGGCGCTGCAGACCGGCGGCATGGGCTGCGTCTACGAGGCCGAGCATCCGCTGATTCGGCGCCGCTGCGCGGTGAAGGTGCTGAGGCCCGAGCTCTGCGATCGCAGCGACTTGAAAGAACAGTTTCTGCTCGAGGCACGCGCGATGAGCGCGGTGAAGCACCGCAACGTCGTCGAGATTCACAACTTCGGTCAGCTGCCGTCGGGCCGGGCCTACCTGACGATGGAGCTCATCGAAGGCGAGACGCTGGCTGAAATCATCGAGCGAGAAGCCCCGATGCAGCCCCTGCGCGCGCTGCAGCTGATGGAAGAAATCTTCAGCGGGCTCGCCGCGGCCCATGCGGTCGGTGTCGTTCACCGCGACCTGAAGCCTTCCAACATCGTCCTCATGCGCGAGACCAGCGGCGACCTCACCGTGAAGGTGCTCGACTTCGGGCTCGCGCGGCTGGTCGACGTCCGCGCTTCGCATGCCGAGCTGCCTGACAATCGCGCGGGCCGCATCAGCCTCGTCGCCGGCACCCCCGAGTACATGAGCCCCGAACAGACGGCCGGAAAGTCGGTCGATGGCCGCTCCGACCTCTACGCCGCCGGCGTCATCCTCTTCGAGATGCTCACCGGGCACCTGCCCTTCGAGTCCGAGAACACGCACGACCTTCTTTCCGCCCACGCGTCCGCAGTGCCGCCCCTGGTGAGCAGCTGGATCAGCGACGTGCATCCCCAGCTCGATGCGTTGGTCGATCAGCTGCTGGGCAAAGATCCAAAAGGCCGCGCGGAGTCCGCGAAGACCGCCCGCACCCAGGTGAAAGACATCGAGGCCGCCATCTCCGCGGCGCCGTTGGCAGTCACCCCTCTACTCGGGCCGCTGTTCCGGGTCGTCGCGCCGAAGAGAAAGAAAAAGCGCTTCCCGCTTCGCGCCGCCGGACTCGGGGTGATCGTCGCGTCAGCCAGCGCGCTCGCGTTGAGCTTCACCACCCTCGAACGGGCCGCACCGTCGCCCATCTTCGACGCGCAGCCCACTGAAACAGGCCGCAGCGCCGACCTCGTCCCCAGCGACTCACCCGCGTTCGTGCCGGCCGCGGACTCCATCGACGAGGTGCCCGTCGTCGCACCCGCACCTGCCAAACGCTCGAAGCGCCGAGCCGTTCATGCCAAGCCAAAGACCGCCGTCATCGTCACCTGCACGGTGAATGGCGCCTGGCGCACGCGCCAACAGCTGCAGGTCGAACGGCTCGAGCAGCTGTCCATTGCCGCCATCCCCGACTCGGCACCGCCGTCGGCCGTCGCCTCGATTCGCAGCCGGGCCCGGAGGCTCGCCGCGTCCGTCGCGTCTGCAGATTCAGTGGCCTGCCCCCAGGTCGAGTCGCAGCTCATTGCGTGGAAGGCAGCGCTTCGCTGATTCGCACCTTTACTCCTGTGGCCAGAAAGTGCCGGTTGGCCGGTTCTGACCCATCGGAGTGCGACGTTTCGCCCCATTGAGCCGATCCGCCCGTCCCTGATCCCCGGTTTCCCTCGTTCTCCCTCTGAAACGGGGCTGGCAGTCACTTTGCAGAAGTCGCCGTCGAACCCCGCGCAAGTCTTTCCACCCGGATTGAAAATGACACGCCTTCTCGCATCGGCAGCCCTCACCCTCGGAC
>JAYUXE010000495.1:0-4751 GCA_043753165.1 Archangiaceae bacterium
GTCTTCGCTCCGACCGTGTTGAAGCAGCTGAACGGATTGCCGCAGCAGCTGCTGATTTGGCCGGGGTGGGACCAGAAGGACACCGAGCTTCACTACGTCGCCGCGTTCCGTGCGTACGCGCTCATCGCCGACGCCGACGTGAACTTGATGCTCTTCCATTCGAACCTCGCGGGCGACGCCTTCAAGAACAAGCTGCGCTTCGGAGCGTCCTTCAGCCGTTACTTCTTCACCGACTACGAGCTGCACACCGAGCTCCTCATTCAGACGGGCAGCAGCCGCGACTACCTGAACTCCGACTGCGTGAAGAGCACCGCCGCCGCGCTCGCGTGCAACAGCAAGGGCACTGCGTTCATCGCGAAGTCGAAGCTCGACGACGGCAGCTTCTTCCCGAAGGTGCTCGTCGGCACCCGCCGCCAGTTCGACGACGAATCGTTTCTGTCGATCGAATACCTGTACCAGGCCGACGGCTACACCCAGCAGCAGTTCCAGGACCAGGTGAACGCGTTCGACCTCATCCTGCAGGCCAAAGCGCTGGGCGTGCCGGCGAACCGGCTGCCGAACTTGAATCCGTCGACGGCCACCGACGGCGTGCCGCAGCGGCTCGCGTTCGACCCCGTGGGCCAGCACTACGCGTTTCTCACCTACAGCAAGCCGCGCATCTTCGACGACTTCACCGCGCAGCTCGTCACCATCGTCAACCTGCAGGACTTCTCGACCATCTGGACGCCGTCGCTCAACTGGGCCACCACCGAATGGCTCACCGTGTCTGCGATTGGCTTCATCCCGATTCAGGGGCCTGACGCGCTCGCCGCGAAGGCCGGCGCCGGAAACTTCTACACCGAGTACTCGAACCTGCCGTTGCAGTACCGCGTCCTGCTCGAGGCGCGCGTCTTCTACTGAAGGAAAGCCATGAACCTCGTCGACCTGAAGGGCATCAAGAAGACCTACCTGCTCGGCCAGACGCAGGTCCCCGCGCTGGCTGGCGTCGACCTCGCGATTCAGAAGGGCGAGTTCACCGTCGTCACCGGCCCGTCGGGCAGTGGCAAGACGACGCTGCTCAACATCATCGGCTGCCTCGACCGCGCCACCGAAGGCTCGTACGTGCTCGACGGCGTCGACGTGAGCAACCGCGACTTCGACGACCTCGCCGAAGTGCGGAACCAGAAAATCGGGTTCATCTTTCAGAGCTTCAACCTCATCCCCGTGCTCGACGTCGCCGAGAACATCGAGTTCCCGTGCGCGGTGCGGAAGAACGGCGAATCGCCCGCGAAGCTGCGCGCGCGCGTCGAAGCGCTGGCCGATGCGGTGGGTCTGAAGCCGTACCTGCACCACAAACCGGACGAGCTGTCGGGTGGCCAGCGGCAGCGCGTCGCCATCGCCCGCGCGCTCATCACCGAGCCGCGCCTCGTCCTCGCCGACGAGCCGACTGCGAACCTCGACTCGGTCACCAGCGAATCCATCATCGACCTGATGCTCGAGCTCAACCGGAAGCAGGCCGTCACCTTTCTCTTCTCGACCCACGACCCGCGCGTGGTGAAGCACGCCCAGCGCGCCGTGCAGATTCAAGACGGCCGCCTCGTCACCGGAGCGATGGCCCACCCTTCCGCCGCCTGACACACTGGCGGGCGTGAGCACCGAGCCGGTCGCGCCCCCTCCGTTTCCCGAAGGCCTCTCGCCGCTGAAGGCGAACCTTCAGGCGGTCGGCCTGCTCGTGGTTTTCTTCGCGTACATCTACGGCAACGCGCTGCTCGCCGGGCCCGACGCGAAGTTTGCCAACCCGGTGGTGTCCGTCTTCATCACCGGCGGGCTGATGCTGCTGGTAGTGGCGCTGCTGGTGCGCCGCGACGCCGACTGGAAAGCGTCCCTCGCCGTGCAGCGCAAGCCGCTGGTCGAGACGCTGGTGTTCGGAGGCGTCGGGCTCGCCCTCGCGTACGCCGCGAACATCGTCATCGTCCTCTCGTACACCGCGGTGTCTGGAGGCCTCGCCGCGCAGGCGGCCGACAAGGCGAAGTGGGCGAACAAGCTCAGCGATCTGCCGCTCGCGTGGGTGCTGCCGCTGGCGATGTTCGTCGGCCTCTGGGAAGAGCTCGTCTTCCGCGGCTTTCTGCTCGGGCGGCTGCGCGTCGCGTTTCATGCCACCGCGTACAGCCCGCGCCACCGCACCGTCATTGCCGTCGTCGTCACTGGCGCGTTGTTCGGGTTGGGGCACGGCTATCAAGGGTTGCTCGGCCTGATTCAGACGACGGCGGTCGGCATCGCACTGGGCGCGCTCACCGTCTGGCGTCGCAGCCTCTGGCCCGCCGTCATCGCGCACCTCAGCATCGACTCCATCGGGCTCATCGCGCTGAAGGTGTTGAAGCCGGTGCTCGAGAACCTCGTCAACAAGCCGCCCGGCTGATCACCGCGCAGCGTCCGGGTCCGTGGCTTCGGCGTTTCGTGGGCGGCTTCGAGGGTACCGCCACGTCGAGAGCGCGGGAGGCGACCGCGCCAGCGGTCACGGTACCGAGCAATTTACGGGTGGGCGTCGCCGTGGAACCCCTGCGAGAAATCAAAAGCGCTGGGGGTTCTCTCGACGGACCGTTCGCGGGCATTGGCGGAAGGTGAAGGCCGGTTCTCCTCGACGAAGACGCGCGTTCTGAGCGCGATTCCTCGTCGAAAACGCATCACGCGCCCCACCAGCCAACCCCCTTCTTCGCAGAGAACCCGCCTTCACCTTCCACCCATGCCCGCAGGGCCGCCGAGAGAACCCGCAGAGCCTTTCGACCTCTCGCAGGGGTTCCACGGCAACGCCTACCCGTAAATTGCTCGGTACCGTGAACGCTGGCGCGGTGGGCTCCCGCGAGCAGGACGTGGCGGTACCCCTCGAAGCCGCCGGCGAAACGCCGAAGCCCCGAAACCAGCGAGCCGAGCGACTCGAAGCTCAGCTCTCGCGCACAGCGCGGGCCAGGGTGAGCACCTGAACCTCGGCCGCGCCGGCCGCCAACAGCGCCCGCGCAGCCTCGTTCGCCGTCGCGCCCGTGGTGAGCACGTCATCGACGAGCAGCAACCGGGCGCCTTTCACCGACGCCGACGCCGCGAACGCCCCCGCGACGTTCGCCGCGCGCTCGTCATCGGACTGGCCGACCTGCCGCGACGTCGCCCGCACGCGCGTTAACGCATCGTCCCGCAGCGACAGCTTCCCAGCTTTTGCGACCTCGACCGCGAGCAGCGCCGTCTGGTCGTACCCGCGCTCGCGATACCGCGCCGCATGCAGGGGAAGCGGGACGACGAACCGGGGCGCCTGCGAAAGAAACTCGACGGACCTGGCGACGAGCAAAGCCCCCAGCGGCCGAGCCAATTCCGGATGCCCCTCGTACTTGAACCGCTGCACCGCGCGCGCAACGGCCCCGGAATGCTCGAGTGGAGCGAACGCCCGCGTGAAATCCGGCGCCCTTCGCGTGCAGCGCTCGCAGAGAACATGCGCACCCGGCTCGTGACAGCGCGTGCAGGCAGGCAACGGAATCTCCTCGACCTCAGGTGCGCAGCCGGCGCAGAAGAACGCGCGCGGGTCGCCGAGCACCGCATCGCAGCCGACGCAGCGCTCGGGGAAGACGACGTCGAGGACGTCGCCCCACAGCGTCACAGCAAGCCTGCCCGGTTCATCTCAGCCGGCTGCGTCAGCCCCATCACCTTGCACAGCGTCGGGCCGATGTCCGCGAGCACGCCCGGCCGCAGCTTCGTGCCCTTGAAGTCCGTGTGGCAGAGAATGAACGGCACCGGGTTCAGCGTGTGCGCGGTGTGCGGAGCCCCGGTCACCGGGTCGACCATCAACTCGATGTTGCCGTGGTCCGCCGTCACCACCATCGTCCACCCGACCTGCTGACACGCGCGCCACAGCTGGCCCACGCAATCATCCACCACCTTCACCGCCTTCAGCGCCGCCGGCATCACCCCCGTGTGTCCAACCATGTCGGGGTTTGCGATGTTCACCAGCACGAAGTCGTGCACGTCGGTCGCGATGCGCGCGCACAACGAATCGACCAGCTCCTTCGCGCTCATCTCCGGCTTCAAGTCATACGTCTTCACGTCGCGCGGGCTCGGCACCAGGTGGCGCTCTTCCCCCGGAAACACCAGCTCGCGGCCGCCATTGAAGAAGAACGTCACGTGCGCGTATTTCTCGGTCTCGGCCGTGCGCAGCTGCCGCCAACCTGCCTCCGCGACGAGCTGCGGAAAAATGTGCGACGGCTGCTCTGCCGCGAACGCTGTCGGAAACGAGAACGTCTCGTCGTACTGGGTCATCGTCGTGTAGCTGCCGAGCTTCAGCCCGCCGCGATCGAAGTCGCGGAAGTCGGCGAACCCCAGCGCCCGCGTCATCTCGCGCGCGCGGTCGGCCCGGAAGTTGAAGAACATCACCGCGTCGCCATCACGAATCGGGCCCACCGGGTCGCCGTTGCCGTTGATCAGCACCGTCGGCGCGATGAACTCGTCGTGCACCTTTGCGTCGTAGCTCGCCTGCACCGCGGCATGGGCCGTGGGCGCCTTCGGACCCGCGCTGCGCACCATCGCGTCGTACGCCTTTTCCACCCGGTCCCACCGCTTGTCGCGATCCATCCCGTAGAACCGCCCACCCACCGTCGCGAGCTTGCCCACGCCTTCGCGGGTCATGAAGTCCTGCAGCTGATCGACGTACCCCAGCGCCGACTGCGGCGGCGTGTCACGCCCATCGAGGAAAGCGTGCACGAACACCTTCACCACGCCTGCCGCGCGCGCCG
>JAYUXE010000496.1:0-1918 GCA_043753165.1 Archangiaceae bacterium
AGAAGCGTTCGAGCGAGCCGCTCTGGTCGAGCTTGCCGAGGACAGCGCGGAACTCGCGGGGAGGAAGCTTCTCGAGCTGGGCCTGGGCGAGGTCGGGTCGGCTGGATTCGAACAACCCCGGGTGCACGTAGCCTTTGATCAAATCGGTCGAGACGTTGACCAGGTCGGCATCGGCTTCCTTCTGAGCCGTGGGCGCCTTGTGACTTTCGACCTGGTTCTGGGCGCTGGGCTTTGAAGGCGCTTTCGGAACTGCCTTTGCCGCTGCGGCCGTCGCGGCTTCGGTTTCGGACGAGAGAACTGTGAAGCTCGGGTCTTCGGAGCGGCGAATCGCGGTCATCGGTTTCCTGGTGGGGACGGCGGGTGAACGCCTGGGTTGAGCAGCCCGTGCGCCGGAACCAACCCATCGCAATCAGAGCGACTTTCGCGGGCTCAGCCGTCTGGACTGGGACGCCACGTGGGTCAGGCCGGACGTGGGAGTTCGTGCGTCCAAGCCCTACAAACGCGAAGACGGTCCACGATCGCGGGTTCGACGGCACCAGCGCCAGCCAGGGCATCGGAGTGAACGCCACAACGAAGTGCGCAAGGAAGACCAGGTCACCGACTGGTGCAGGTCGGCTAGCTTGAAAGGGTGAGCCGCCCCCGCGTTTTCGTCACCCGCCGCATCGCAGAGGCCGCGCTTCAGAAGCTGGCTGCGTCGGTGACCGTCGAGCTGTTCGATGGTCTCACGCCGCCATCGGCCGACGTGGTGCTGGAAAAGATTCGTGGCTGTCAGGGCGTGCTCTCGATGTTGACCGAGCGCATCGATGCGCGCGTGCTCGATGCGGCGCTCGATGTGACGGACCCCGAGCCGCCGGCGGCCGATGAGCCGCTGTTGAAGTTGAAGAATGTGCTGCTCGCTCCGCATCTGGGCAGCGCGACCGTCGGCACGCGGACGAAGATGGCGATGCTCGCGGTCGAAAATCTGCTCGCCGTGCTCGAGGGGCGCCGGCCCGCGCACGTGGTGAATCCGGAAGTGCTGTGAAGCTGGACGCGGGCGGCTTGTTCGACCTCGGCATCGACGGTCAACGCGTGTGTCTTGCGTCCCACCCCGGCGGCCAGCCTTCTCGACTGCACGACGCCCTGCGCTCGCACCTCTTGATCGAGCTCGACGGGGTGCGGTGTTCGCTCGAACGCGACGGGACCCTGTGCTTGCCACCCGACACGCGGCACCTGACCGTGACGCTGGGCGGCAGGCTCCTCGGCCGAATCGCGCTTCACCCGACCCGGGCGGAATCGCAGTACGTGCTCTCGCCCTTCGAGACGCGCTACCTCGCCGACAACGGGCACCCACACCCCTCGGTGGATGCGGGCAGCACGGTCGAGCACCGCCCGCTCACCGACCTGCATTGTCATTTCGCTGCCGCGCCCCCGGTGGCGGACCTGGCGCCGTGGACCCAGGGCGCTCTCGATGGCTTGCACCTGCCGCTCGACCGGCAGTCGACCTTCGTCGAGATGGAAGGCGTCTACCGGCTGCGCGCGCCGGTGATGAAGTCGCTGGACCTGTTCGTGCCGATGCTGCGCCGCATCGCCGCGAACTACCGCGCGGACCACGTGCGGTACGCCGAGCTGTCGATGGGCGACATCCACCAGGCCGACCGGCTGCGGCTCGCGGAAGAGGCGTTGCCAGTCATCGAGGCCGAGACGGGGGTGCGGCTGCGATTCCTGCTCGCGTTCTCGCGGCACAGCGATTGGGAATGGGACGAGGACCTGATCGATCGCGTCGAAGCACTGGCGGGCAGTCGCGCGCTGGTGGGCGTCGACTTCATGGGCCACGAGACGACCTCGACGCACGCATTCGCGCGGCAGCTGCAGCGGCTGTCGAAAATCGCCTCGCCGGGGTTTGTGATTCGCGTGCACGCGGGCGAGAACCCGGCGCACC
>JAYUXE010000497.1:0-1917 GCA_043753165.1 Archangiaceae bacterium
GGCGGATTCTGGCCACTGCCCGCCGTCACCGTCACCGCGAGCGTCGTGCTGCTGCTTCGATCGCCGCTGGTGTTCCCGTTGCCGTTGCACGAGTTGCCCGTGCCGTAGATCGTCACCGTCCCCGCGAACGGCGGCGCCGTCAGCGAGAAGTTGAACGTGCCCGACGCCGACGCCGCCTTCTGGTGCAGCTCTCCAAACCCAACCCCGACGGTGGGCGAGATCGGGTTCAACGCCGCCGCCAGGTCGGAGGTCGAGACATTCATCCCGTACGTCGCGCCAGCCCCGCCACTGATCGTCAGCGTGTAGCTGCCCGTCGCGCCCGCTCCCAGCGTCGCCGGCCCCGTGAGGGTGACCGTGGGAGCCGCTCCGCCGCTGTGACACCCGTTGCAGTTCGAATTGCCCGGCGGCCCACCGGAATAACCGATGGCGCCCGACGCGTTTGCGAACACGGCCGTGCTGCTCAGCAGAAAGGCGAGGAGAACGGGACGCATCGCTACTTCACTTCCGACACGTCCCAGTCCAGCGTCTTCATCAGCGTCTTGCGCTGCTTCTCGACGTCTTTGTCGAGCAGCTTCACCGCCTCGTCGAGCTTGTCCATCAGGCGAAACGGCTTCCGGCGCGACTGCTTGAGCGAGAGCAGCGCGTGCGTGAGCCACGGGAACACCGCGGTGACATCGGTGTGCACGTAGACGCTGCCGGTCTCGACGGCGTCGACGCTGACCTTGCCCCAGGTGTGGCCTTCGCCGGCGGGGCAGCTGGAAAGCGCGCCGTTGTCGACGGGGTCGACGCAGAACTGCACGTCGATGTCGAAGCCCTGCGTCGGGACGTTGAGGATTTGATCGAGCAGCGGCTCGCCCTGCAGCGTGTAGTTCTTCGGCACGCCGCCACCGAGGATCCACACCGCCATGCGCTTGCTGTGGTGGTGCCGGCAGTAGTGCTGAATCGCCGCCATCGCGTAGACGTCGGCGTTGATGTCGATCTCGAACTTGAACGCGTCGCCCAGCAGCCGCTTGAGCTTCACCACGTTGAGAAAAATGGATCCGTCTTGCACCGCGCCGACGAAGATCGGAACGCCGAACCGGTAGCAGGTGGCGAGCAGCGACGGCTGCTTCACGCCGAGCTCTTCTTCGATTGCGTTGATGTGCTTGCCGAGCAGGTAGTGGAACTCGGGCGTCGTCATCTTCTTCTGGAAGTCGGGCCCGCGAATGATGGCCGAGAAGAGACGGTCGGTGTCGAGCAGCGCCTCTTCCCAGAAGCCCAGGTCGTAGATGCGGATGACGCGCGCGAGGCGGTACTGCAGGTCGCCAGCGTTCGGGTTCACTTCGCGAATGCCGTGGCCGATGACGCGGTGGGCGTCGTGGTAGAGGTTCGCTCCGGTGGTGGTGAGGCTCGAGATGATGCCCGCCTCGACCATCGGAATCAGGCAGCTGCTGTGGAGGCCGGCGGGGGTCATTGCCCCAGAGAGCGTCATGAAGACCGACGCGCCCTCGTCGAGCGTGCGGCGCATCAGCTCGAAGGCCGTGCGTTCCTGGCGACCCACGTAGGCGCCGAACGCCGTCTCGAGCAGGTCGACGGCCGACTCTTTGCCCGTGATCGGCTTCGGCTCGACTTTGCGTGAATTGCTGTATCCCTTTCGAAGCTGCGTCTGGGTCTTGGTTGCCATAGGGGGCTGCGGGTATACAACGCCTCCTTTCAGGCCGCCTTCTGGAGTTTCCACTGTGAAGATCCGTTTTCTCGCCGCTTCCATTGTTCTGATGTCTGTCGCTGGCTGTCGCTGCAAGAGCGGTGGCACGGGTGACAACCTGCCCGACTACGCCGCCAAGCCGGTCGCGATCAATTTCGAGGCCTGCCCGACGAAGGACGAAGCGGGCAAGGCCGTGTCGGACGTGTTCCCCGACGAGAAGAAGGTGACCATCA
>JAYUXE010000498.1:0-1914 GCA_043753165.1 Archangiaceae bacterium
GGCTTCCTGCCGGCGAACCGCCACAGCTACCTGTTGGCGTGCCCGGGTGATGGCACGGCGACCCCGAATCCCGACTGTGTCTCGGCCCGTACCAAGGCCCAGACCCAGATGGCGACCTTCCTCGCGACCGGCACTCAGCCGGCTCCCTGATTCCTTCGAGACCTAAAAAGACCATGAACAAGCTCACTGCAGCCTGTCTGATTCTTCTCTCGTCGGTCGCGTTCGGCGCTGGTTTCAAGCTCGACGTGAACGGCTCTCGCGCCACGGGCATGGGTGGCGCGGTGACCGCGTTCACCGATGACCCGTCGTCCATCTATTACAACGCCGCCGGCATCTCGGGTCGCAAGGGCTTCGGCATCCAGGCGGGGGTGTCGTTGATCATCCCGATGATCAACTTCACCCACGCGGACGATGGCGAGACCACCAGCGGCCCGATTGGCGTCTCGCCCCCGCCGCACGGCTTCATCACGTTCGGCCTCACCGATGACCTGGCGATCGGCGTCGGCATCTTCTCGCCGTTCGGCGCGTCCGGTAACTGGCCTGCCGATTGGGAAGGCCGGTTCAAGGCGATCAAGTCGTCGCTGCAGGTGTTCGACATCAACCCCACCCTGGCGTACCGCGTTCACCCGCGGCTCAAGCTGGGTGTGGGCTTCAACGCGGTTCGCGGCACGCTGACGATCCAGCGCGCGTTGAACTTCATCGACACGGAAGGCAACGTGATTCTGGGCGGCGGCGCCTGGGGCTTCGGCTGGAATGCCGGCGCGCAGATCGAGATCGTCGAGAAGCGCTTCTTCTTTGGAGCCACCTACCGCAGCCCGGTGACGCTGAAGTTCGAAGGCCGCGCGCACTTCTCGAACGTGCCGGTCGAGTTTTCGAATCGCCTGAAGGATCAGGAAATCAACGGCACGGTGATTCTGCCGGCGCAGGCCAACTTCGGCCTGATGCTTCAGCCGATTGATCGCCTGCGGCTCGCGCTCGACGCGAACTACGTCGAATGGTCGAGCTTCACCGACCTCACCATCAACTTCGAAAACCCGGACCTCACGGTGCCGCTGCAGAAGAAATGGGTCGACCAGGTCAGCGTGCACTTCGGCGGCGAGCTCGATGTGTCGAAGTCGGTCTCAGTCCGTCTCGGCGTCGTCTACGACCCGACTCCGGCGATTCGCCCGACGCTGACGCCTGACATCCCCGACTCGACGCGGGTGAAGTTGACCGCGGGCGTCGGCTGGAAGCACGACAGCGGCTTCGGCGTCGACATCGGCTACCAGTTCGTCGCCCTCACCGGCGCCGAGAGCACGTCGCCCGGCTTCTCGGGCACGTACGGTGGCACGGCGCAGGTCGTCGGCCTCACGCTGACGTACCGCATGCCCGTCACCGAGCGCGCCCCGATGGCTGAGCCTCCTGCCGAGGCCCCCGCACCTGCGGCGGATCCCGTGGCTCCGCCGGCCACCGAGCCCGTTCCCGCCAGCTGATTTTGGAGCTCGTGCCCCGTCGAACGCCGGACTCGCGGGTCGTTAGCCTCACCGAGGCGCGGCTTGCCCGGCGGCTGACCACCTACCGTGAACGCCTGGGCAAAGTGCTCAACGCCAACAAGCGGGCGATTTCCAAGCTGTACACGACGGGGCTGATGTTCACGAAGGAAGGAAGCCGGGCGGGGCGCGACCTGCTGCTCGCCCACCAGCACCTGCTTCGGGTGATGACGTTGCTCGATCGCTTGAGCCACGAGGGCGACATTCCCGCGCCCCGCAAGCAGTCCGAGGTCGATTCGATTTTCGTCGAGCTCGACCTGTTGCTGCAGCGCACCAGCGACCTCACCGACCGCACCGCGCAGGTGTTCGAGCAGCTGAAGCACTGAAATTTACGGCCCTGAAGCGGATTCAGCCCGTCCTGACGGCGAAGCTTCAGACGGGCTGA